>JAYVBO010000680.1:0-5237 GCA_043750435.1 Betaproteobacteria bacterium
CTTGCGCGTCTGGGCCGGGCTTTGCTCAGTCAGCCTGGCGCTTGCATGCAGCGTCGCGGCCATCGCCGCGACCGACACCCCCGCATCGACACCGCCGACGGCGCAGCCTTTGAAGGTGCTGCGCTACGCCTTCCTGATCGCCGAGAGCACCTTCGACCCGGCGCAGATCAGCGACCTGTACTCGAACACCGTGGCCGCCGGCATCTTCGACGCGCCCATTGAATTCGAATTCCTGGCCAAGCCCGCGCGCATGCGGCCCAACACCCTGGTGGCCATGCCCGAGGTGTCGGAAGACTTCAAGACCTTCACCTTCAAGGTCAAGCCGGGCATTTACTTCGCCGACGACCCGGCCTTCAAGGGCAACAAGCGCGAACTGGTGGCCGAGGACTATGTCTACAGCTTGAAGCGCCACTACGACCCGAAGTGGAAAAGCCCCAACCTCTACCGCCTGGAAAACGCCCAGGTGCTGGGCTTGACCGAGCTGCGCAAGAAGCTGATGGCCGAGAAGAAGCCCTTCAACTACGACACGCCGGTGGAGGGTTTGAAAACCCTCGACCGCTACACCTTCCAGATCAAGCTGGCGCGCACCAGTCCGCGCTTCGTGCTGACGGAGATGACCGACCCCAATGTGGCGGCCGCTCTGGCGCGCGAAGTGGTCGAGTTCTACGGCGACAAGGTCGGCGAACACCCGGTGGGCACCGGGCCCTTTGTGCTGAAAAGCTGGAAGCGCAGTTCGCGCATCGTGCTGGCCAAGAACCCCAATTACCGCGAGGTGTTCTATGACGAACACCCACCAGAAACGGGCCCCGACAGCGACGCCCGCCTGACCGCCGCCGCCGCGAAGTTGAAAGGCCGGCGCCTGCCGTTGCTGGACGAAGTGGCCATCAGCATCATCGAAGAACCACAACCGCGCTGGCTGAGCTTCCTGAACGAAGAGCAGGACCTGATGGACCAGTTGCCGCAGGACTTCGCCAACACCGTCATCCCGAACAATGTGCTGGCGCCCAACCTGGCCAAGAAGGGCATCCTGATGGTGCGCTACCCGCGCGCCGACGTGTCGGTGTCCTTCTTCAACATGGAAAGCCCGCTGGTGGGTGGCTACACCAGCGAAAAGGTGGCGCTGCGCCGCGCCATCAGCCTGGGCGTGGATGTGGAACGTGAGATCCGCCTGGTGCGCCGCAACCAGGCCATACCGTCGCAAAGCCCCGTGGCGCCTGGCACCTGGGGCTACGACCCGGCCTTCAAAAGCGAGATGAGCGACTTCAGCCGGGCCCGCGCCAAAGCCCTGCTCGACATGAACGGCTACAAGGACATCGACGGCGACGGTTGGCGCGAAAGCCCCGACGGCAAGCCGCTGGTCATCGAATACGCCACCAGCCCCGATCAGCAGAGCCGCCAGCTGGTGGAGCAGTGGCAGAAGAACATGACGGCCATCGGCATCAAGATGGACTTCAAGACCGCCAAGTGGCCCGAGAACCTGAAGGCCAGCCGCGCCGGCAAGCTGATGATGTGGGGCGTGGGCTGGAGCGCCAGCGCGCCCGACGGCGACACCTTCCTGGCCCTGGGCTACGGCCCCAACAAGGGCGGCGCCAACCACAGCCGCTTTGACCTGCCGGCCTTCAACGCCCTCTACGAAAAACAAGCCCGCCTGCCCGACGGCCCCGAGCGCCAGGCGGTGATGGACGAAGCCAAGAAACTGATGGTCGCCTACATGCCCTACAAATTGCACGTCCACCGCATCTTCACCGACCTGGCTCAACCCTGGGTCTTCGGCTACCAGCGCAATGTTTTCGTGCGTCATTTCTTCAAGTACGTGGACATCGACAGCGATGCGCTGGTCAAACACCAAGGCGGTAAAGGGGCCGGGCTGTGAGGCGCCGCGACACCCTGGGGCTGGCTGGTGCGCTGGCCGGAGCAACGGCCTTCGCCAGCCTGGAAGCCTTGGCGGCAACGGCCCCCGTGCAGACCGCTGCCGACGGCAAGAAGGTGCTGCGCGTGGTCTTCCCGGTGGCCGAAACCGGCTTCGACCCGCCCAAGGTGCAAGACCTGTATTCGCGCACCGTCACCTCCCACATCTTCGAAACCTTTTTGACCTTCGACCACCTGGCGCGGCCGGTGAAGCTGCGCCCGAATGTGGCCGTGGCCATGCCCGAACACAGCGCCGACTACAAGGTCTGGACGGTGAAGATCCGCCCGGGCATTTACTTCGCCCCCGACGAGGCCTTTACCGACAAGGACGGCAAGCCCTACAAGCGCGAACTGGTGGCGCAAGACTTCATCTACACCTACCAGCGCTTTGCCGACCCGGCCACCCGCGCGCTCAGCTGGTCGGCGGTGGAAGAGATGGGCATCGTCGGTCTGGCCGCCAGCCGCGTGAAAGCCGAAAAGACAAAAGCCTACGACTACAACGCGCCCATCGAAGGCTTGAAGGCGCTGGACCGCTACACCCTGCAGTTCACGCTGGAACACGGCAACCCGCGCTACACCGAAAACATGTCCGACGGCGGCTGGGTGGGTGCGGTGGCGCGCGAGGTGGTTGAACACTACGGTGACAAGATCACCGAGCACCCGGTGGGCACCGGGCCCTACCGGCTGGCCAGCTGGCGGCGTTCGTCGCAGATCGTGCTGGAGCGCAACCCCAACTTCCGTGACGAGCCCTGGGCGGCCGACCCGGCGCCCGACGACGTCGAAGGACTGGCCATCGCCCAGGCCTTCCGTGGCCGCAAGTTGCCCATCGTCGACCGCGTTGAAATCCAGATCATCGAAGAGGCGCAGCCGCGCTACCTCAGCTTCGTCAACCGCCAGATCGACCAACTGGCGGTGCCGCAGGAATTTGTGCCCACGGCCACGCCGGGCGGTGTGCTGGCGCCGCATTTGAAGAAGAAGCACATCCAGTCGTGGCGGGTGCTGCTGCCCTATGTGCAGCTGGCCTTCTTCAACATGGACAACCCGGTGGTCGGCGGGCTCGAGCCGCACAAGGTGGCGCTGCGCCGCGCGGTCTGGCTGGCGCTGAATCTGGAACGCGTGGTGCGCCTGGGCTTTCGCGGGCAGGCGGTGCCGGCCGAGTCGGTGTTGATGCCTGGCACCACCGGTTACGACGCCAACTTCCACAGCGAGAACGGCGAGTACAGCCCACCCAAGGCCAAGGCCCTGCTGGACATGTACGGCTACGTGGACAAGAACGGCGACGGCTGGCGCGAAACGCCCGACGGCCAGCCGCTGGTCATCGAATGCGCCACCCAGCCCGACGGCCTGAGCCGCCAGCTGGACGAGCTGATGAAGAAGGACCTGGACGCCATCGGCATCAAGGTGGTGTTCAAGACCGCCAAGTGGCCGGAAAACCTGAAGGCGGCGCGCAATGGCAAGTTGATGCTGTGGCGCGTGGGCAGTTCGGCATCGGTGACGGACGGGCAGGAAGTGCTGCAGCGCATGTACGGCCCTTCGGCGGGCCAGGCCAATCTGGCGCGCTTCAGGCTGCCGGCCTACGACGCGGTTTACGACCAGGCGCTGAACATGCCCGACGGCCCCGAACGCAATGCGCTGTTGCAGAAGGCGGCCAAGCTGGTCATCGCCTACGCGCCCTACAAGACCTACCTCTTCCAGTACACCGACGTGCTGGCCCAGCCCTGGCTGCACGGCTACCGCCGGCCGCTGTTCTGGAACCACTGGTGGCATATGGTGGACGTGGACATGAGCCAGCGCCCGGTCACGGCGTGAAGCGCCGCGCGGCTAGTTGAGCAGCTTGCGCGGCGCGCCCAAGGCCTGCCGCGCTTCACCCATGTCGAACTGCAGCTTCACGAACACCTCCTGGGTGCGCGTGGCGGCGTTGCTGAAGCTTTGCTGGCGGCCCTGGCTGGCGCCCACGTAGAGCAACGTGCCGGCCGATTCACGCCAGGTGTAGGTCAGCGAAGTGACCTGGCCGCGGTTGCGCCCGGCGCTGACGCCAGCTTCGCTGCGCCTGTCGTTGGCGGTGTTCTGTGCGATGCCGCGCAGCGAATGGCGGGCGTTGAAGTGCCACACGCCCAGCCACTGCATGGCCGTTTCACGGTAGGCCATCGCGCCTTCGCCTTCGTTGCGCAGCCAGGCCGCGCTGGTGCTGGCTTCCAGTTCCAGCGCCGCCAGCGGCCGCAGCTTCACCGCCCAGCGCGTGTTGCCGCCGGGACGCACCTGGTTGGCGGCGGTGTCGGCCAGCCGGCCGAAGACCAGCTTGCCTTCCAGTGTGGGCAACCAGGCCGCCGGGCTGAGGCTGAAGCCGGTGGCCCCGAACCGTTCGGCCAGCAGCGGCGCCGTGGGCGCTGTGCGCAGCTTGGAATGGCTGAAGACTTCGAACCAGGCTTCCAGCCCGTTGGCGCCACGTGCCCACAAGCCCGGCCGCCACGACGACTGCACGGTCTGCCCCTGTTGCGCGCCGCCCTGGTTGTCGGCGTTGTGGTCGAACTCGGCATTGGCCCAGACCTCGTCGAACAGGCTGCCCGCAGCGCCCTTGTGCACGACCTGGCCGTACCAGCCGTGGGCGTGGCGCACGCCGACCTGGTTGACGAAGCCGCTGTCGTGGCGAAAGCGCGGTGTGGCGTCGTCCAGGCCGATGTTCGCTTCCACGCCGTCGCCCTGGTAGTAGGCGCGGGCATAGCGCTTCTGGCCGCCTTGCAGGGTGGCCTGGCGCAGTACGCCGTTCACGTCCGGCAGGGCCGTGGTCTGCGACAGCAACCACTGCGCCCGCAGCCGCCAGCCGTTGTTGATCTGCCAGGCCACATCGGGCCCCAACACCGTGTTGTCGCCCGCGCCTTGCACGTACTGGCGCGCGGCGGCCAGGGCACCCCATTGCACCGCGCCGCCTTCGCTGCTGTCCGTGCGCGCGCGCACCGCCACGGCGCGCGAGGCCGGCTGCGTCGCGTAGTCGGTGCCGTAGGCGCCGGGCAGCAGCACCAGGCCGCCACCTTTGTCATTCAGCGCCAGCGCCGTGCCGGCCCAGTCGGCGTCGCGCCAGGTGCCGCGCACGCCCCAGCGCGGTTGCGTGTAGCTGCGCGTGTAGAAAGCCTCGGTGGGTGAACGCAGCAGGTCGGCCGACTCAAAAAAGAAGGGTCGCTTTTCCGGAAAGTAGAGGGCGTAGCGCGAATTGCCGGCCAGCTGCGGAACGTCCAGCGCCACCTGCGAAAAGTCGGGGTTGACGGTGCCGTCCACCACCAGTTCGGCGCGCAGGCGCCACTTCAGGTCCACGCTGGTATCGACGGGTTTGC
>JAYVBO010000681.1:0-5231 GCA_043750435.1 Betaproteobacteria bacterium
GTGGACGCCGCCGGCCGCGTGCTTGAAACCGAGATCGTGCGGGCGTCGACATCGCGCGCGCTGGACCAGCGCGCCAAGGCCATCGTGCAGGCGGCCGCGCCCTACGGACCCTTCACCGCCGCGATGCGGTCGCAGGCCGACCAGATCGTCGTCACCTCGCGCTTTCGCTTTTCGCGCGAAATCGGGCTGGAAGCCACCGTGGTGGCACCACCGTGACGGCGGGCACCGACCGTTACGCCATCGCCGGCAACCCGGTGGCGCACAGCCGCAGCCCGGCCATCCACGCGGCCTTCGCCGCACAAACCGGCCAGGCACTGCTCTACGACCGTTTGCTGTGCCCGCTGGACGCCTTCGAGGCCAGGCTGCGCGCATTTGCCACAGCCGGCGGCCGGGGCTGCAACGTCACCGTGCCCTTCAAGCTGCAGGCGCACGACCTGGCCGCGCAGGTCAGCGCACGAGCGGCCCTGGCCGGCGCCGCCAACACACTGCGTTTCGACGCCGGCGGCTGGTACGCCGACAACACCGACGGCGTGGGCCTGGTGCGCGACATCGAAGCCAATGCCGGTCGCCCCCTGGCGGGCTGCCGCGTGCTGCTGGTGGGTGCCGGCGGCGCGGGCGCGGGCGTGCTGGGCCCGCTGCTGGCCGCGCGGCCCGCCGAAGTCGTGGTGGCCAATCGCAGCCCGGACAAGGCGCTGGCCCTGGCCAGCCGCCACGCGGGCGTGGCACGGGCCCACGGCGCCGCGCTGCATGGCTGCGGGCTGGAGGCGCCCGGGAACGGCTTTGACGTGGTGCTGAACGCCAGCGCCAGCAGCTTGCAGGGCGCCGCGTCGCCGGTGGCTGCTGACGTTTTCGCGCCCGGCGCACTGGCTGTGGACCTGATGTACGGCGCCGCAGCCCGGCCCTGGCTGGCCTGGGCGCAAGCCCACGGGGCGACGCCGCGCGACGGCTTGGGCATGCTGGTGGAACAGGCGGCCGAGGCCTTCTTCGTCTGGCGCGGCGTGATGCCCGACACCGCCGCGGTGCTGCGCGCGCTGCGCGCCGAGGTGGACGCAGCCGCATGAAGCGCGTGGCCACCGCCCCAGGCCGCCACCCCGCCGTGCGCCAGGCGCTGCGGCTGGGCGCTTTGCTGCTGCTGTGCGGCGTGGCGCTGCAACTGACCTTCGCCGCGCGCATCGCGCTGATGGCCGTGCTGGCACCCCAGTCCACCGCCTTCCAGCGCAGCGAGGCCTGGCGCCTGCTGGTCGAGCAGCACCGCATCAGCTGGAGCCAGGACTGGGTCGACGGCGACCGCATCTCAACCAAGCTGCAGCGCGCCGTGATCGCCAGCGAAGACGCCGGTTTCGTGGACCACAACGGTATCGAGTGGGACGCCATCGAAAAGGCCTGGCAGAAGAACCAGCAGGCCGAGCAGCGGGTCAGCAAGGCGGTGGCGGCCAAGCCGGCCAAGCCCGGCCGGCCCGCACCTGCGCCCAAGGTGGTGGGCGGTTCCACCATCACCCAGCAGCTGGCGAAAAACCTCTTCCTGTCAGGGGAACGCACCGCCCTGCGCAAGGCGCAGGAAGCCGTGCTGACGCTGATGCTGGAAGCCACGCTCAGCAAGGAGCGCATCCTGACCATCTACCTGAACAACGTCGAATGGGGCGATGGCGTCTTCGGTGCGCAGGCCGCAGCGCGCCACTACTTCCGGGTGGACGCCGCCCGGCTCAGCGCCGAACAGGCGGCACGGCTGGCGGTGATGCTGCCGGCGCCCAAGCGATTCGAAAAGAACCCGGGCTCGGCCTATGTCAGCGGGCGCGCGGCGACCATCGTGGCGCGCATGGGCGCGGTGGAACTGCCATGACGGTGCCTGAAGAACTGACGGCAACGGCCGCCCGCCTCGTCGTCGAGGACGGCATGGAATACGGTGCCGCCAAGCGCAAAGCCGCCCGCGCGTTTGGCAGCCGGGTCGAACTGCCCAGCGACGAACAGGTGGAAGACGCGGTGCGCGAGCACATCGAACTCTTCTGCGCCGACACCCAGCCGGCCGAGCTGCGAGCGCTGCGCGAGGTGGCCGCACTGTGGATGGGGCGCATGGCCGAATACCGCCCGCATGTCTCGGGCGCGGTGTGGCGGGGCACCGCGACGCGGCTGTCCACGGTGCGCCTGGACCTGTATTGCGACGACCCCAAAGCGGCCGAGATCAGCATGATCAACGCCGGCGAGGACTACGACAGCGGCGCGCTGGACCTGCCCGGCCGCCGCGAACCGCTGAGCGTGCTGACCGTGGCCACGCCCAGTGCAGCCTTGGGCGAGCGCGTGACCGTGCACCTGTTGCTGCACGACCTGGACGACCAGCGCGGCGCCCTGAAACCCGATGCCCAGGGCCGCAGCTGGCGCGGCGACTTGGCGGCCTTGCAAAAACGAATGGCAGAAAGCACATGAACCGACGCAACTGGATTTTGGCCGGCACTGGCGTGGCGGCGGCCGCCGCCGGCGTGGCCTGGCAGCTCATCCGCAGCCCCCGCTCGCCGACGCCGGCCGTGCTGGGCGAGGCCACCACCGCCTTCTGGCAAAGCAGTTTCATCCAGCCCGACGGCCAGACGCTGGCCTTGGCCAGCTTGCGTGGCCAGCCTTTGGTCTTGAATTTCTGGGCCACCTGGTGCCCACCCTGCGTGAAAGAAATGCCCGAACTCGACCGCTTTGCAAAGCAGTTCGCCACCCGCGGCGGCCGCGTGCTGGGCCTGGCCGTGGACAACCCGAAGGCGGTGCGCGAATTTCTGCAGCGTGCACCGGTCAGCTACACCATCGCGCTGGCCGGTTTCGACGGCACCGACCTCAGCCGCAAGCTGGGCAACAGCACCGGAGCCCTGCCCTTCACCGCCGTCTTCGCGCGCAGCGGCGCCGTGGTGCAGCGCAAGTTGGGCACCACCGATGTCCCAGAGCTTGAAGGCTGGACCCGGGGCCTGTAGCGTTGCCAGTGGCCGCTGCGGCGCCTTCGCAAGGCCTATTGAAGCCTTTCCGGCGATCTGCCGTCAGCCGCATCGAACAGCCCTTAAAAAGCGTAAAGTCCGCCCCCTGATGACTTCGGGTCCCCGCCCGGGGGCTGTGCAACCCAGACCAAAGGCCAAGCGGAATGGCCCGCGCGGGCCCGCAAGCCGCCGTGTAACTGGCCCAAGATCGAAGCCGGTTCAAGACATGAATACGGCAGTTGGGTGCCGATGCTCACAGCGCCACCCGATGGCGCAACAAGACAAGGAAGATTTGCGATGGACCTGCGAAAACTCAAGACCCTGATCGACCTGGTGTCGGACTCGAACATTTCCGAGCTCGAAATCACCGAAGCCGAAGGCAAGGTCCGCATCGTCAAGGGCCCCGTGGGCGGCCTTGCAGCACCCACCTACATGATGGCGCCGGCCGGCGCCCCGGCAGCGGCGCCCGCCGCTGCCCCTGCCGGCGTCGCGCTGGCAGTTGAAGCCCCGGTCGTGGTTGAAGGCAAGGTCATCAAGTCGCCGATGGTCGGCACCTTCTACCGTTCAGCCAGCCCGGGCTCCAAGTCCTTTGCCGACATCGGGGACAACGTCAAGCTGGGCGCCCCGGTGTGCATCATCGAAGCCATGAAGATCATGAACGAGATCGAGGCCGACTGCGAAGGCAAGGTGCTGCGCATCCTGTGCGAGAACGGCCAGGCGGTTGAATTCGGCCAGCCGCTGTTCATCATCGAATAAGCGACGCTGCCGTGTTCAAGAAAATCCTGATCGCCAACCGCGGCGAAATTGCCCTGCGGATCCAGCGTGCCTGCAAGGAAATGGGCATCAAGGCCGTGATGGTCTATTCCGAGGCCGACCGCGAAGCCAAATACGTCAAGCTGGCCGACGAAGCGGTGTGCATAGGCCCGGCGTCGTCGAGCTTGAGCTACCTGAACATGCCGGCCATCATCGCCACGGCCGAAGTCACCGACGCCGAGGCCATCCACCCCGGCTATGGCTTCCTCAGCGAGAACGCCGACTTCGCCGAACGGGTCGAGAAAAGCGGCTTCGTCTTCATCGGCCCGTCGTCGGAAAACATCCGCCTGATGGGCGACAAGGTCTCGGCCAAGCAGGCCATGATCAAAAGCGGTGTGCCCTGCGTGCCGGGCAGCGAGGGCGCCCTGCCGGACGACCCGAAAGAGATCATCAAGATCGCGCGCACCGTGGGCTACCCGGTGATCATCAAGGCCGCTGGCGGCGGTGGCGGGCGCGGCATGCGCGTGGTGCACACCGAAGCCGCGCTGATCCACGCCGTGCAGACCACGCGCGCCGAGGCCGGTGCGGCCTTCGGCAATTCGGCCGTCTATATGGAGAAATTCCTGGAGCGGCCGCGCCACGTCGAAATCCAGATCCTGGCCGACACCTTCAAGAACGCCGTCTGGCTGGGCGAACGTGACTGCAGCATGCAGCGCCGCCACCAGAAGATCATCGAAGAGGCGCCGGCGCCGGGCATTCCGCGCCGGGTCATCGAAAAGATCGGCGACCGCTGCGCCGCAGCCTGCAAAAAGATCGGCTACCGCGGCGCCGGCACCTTCGAATTCCTGTACGAGGACGGCGAGTTCTATTTCATCGAAATGAACACCCGCGTGCAGGTCGAGCACCCGGTGACCGAGATGGTCTCGGGCATCGACATCGTGCAGATGCAGATCCGCGTGGCGGCCGGCGAAAAGCTGCCCTTCACGCAGCGCCAGATCGAGACGCGCGGCCACGCCATCGAATGCCGGATCAACGCCGAAGACCCCTACAAGTTCACGCCGTCGCCGGGGCGCATCAGCCTGTGGCACGCGCCGGGCGGCCCGGGTGTGCGCGTCGATTCGCACGTTTACACCAACTACTTCGTGCCGCCGAATTACGATTCGATGATCGGCAAGATCATCTGCTACGGCGACACCCGTGACCAGGCCATCGCGCGCATGCGCACGGCGCTGAGCGAGACGGTGGTGGAAGGCATACAGACCAACATCCCGCTGCACCGTGAACTGATGGCCGACGCCAAGTTCCTGGAAGGCGGCACCAGCATCCATTACCTGGAAGGCTGGCTGGGCCAGCACAAACGGTGAACCATGTTTGAACTGGTTCTGCGCGCCCCGGCGGCGCTGGTCGAGACGGTGTCCGACCTGCTGATGGACGAACTGGACGCGCTGTCGGTTTCGGTGGAAGACGCCGATGCCGACACCGCCGCCGAGCATGCGCTTTTCGGTGAGCCGGGCATGCCGGCGCCGGCCG
>JAYVBO010000682.1:0-5227 GCA_043750435.1 Betaproteobacteria bacterium
ATGAGCCTGCACGCCGCAGCGGCTGACGAATTGCGCGCCGGCCTGGCCTTGCCGCAGGCCAGCGTGTCGCCCAAATTCCTTTACGACAGCCTGGGCTCGGCGCTGTTCACGGCCATCACCGAACTGCCCGAGTACTACCCCACGCGCACCGAGGCCGGCATCTTCGGCGCCCACGCCACCGACATGGCCGCCTGCCTGCGCCCGGCCTTGCCGGCTGGCTACGCCCTGGTCGATCTGGGTGCCGGCGACGGCGCCAAGGCGGCGCGCCTGTTCCCGGCGCTGCAGCCCGCGCATTACGTGGCGGTGGACATTTCCGACGCCTATCTGCAGCAGGCACTGGCCGCGCTGCAGCGCCAATATCCGGCGCTGCGCATGACCGGCGTGGGCCTGGATTTTGCGCAGCAGCTGGTGTTGCCCGATGGCCTGCTGAACGGGCCATCACTGGTCTTCTACCCGGGCTCCAGCATCGGCAACTTCAGCCCCGATGCCGCGCTGCGCCTGCTGCGCCAGGCCCACACCCTGTCGGGCGGCGGGGCCTTGTTGATCGGCGTCGATCTGCTCAAGCCCACGGCCGTGCTGGAAGCCGCCTACGACGATGAACTGGGCGTGACGGCGGCCTTCAACCTGAACCTGCTGCGCCATCTGAACGCCTGCATTGCCAGCGACTTCCGGGTGCGCGACTGGCGCCATGTGGCGCTGTTCAACGCCGGGGCCTCGCGCATCGAAATGCACCTGGAAGCACGCCATGCGCAGGCCGTGCACTGGCCGGGCGGCGGGCGTGATTTCGTGGCCGGCGAGCGCATCCATACCGAAAATTCCTACAAGTGGATGCCTGGCGATTTCGAGGCCCTGCTGCGTGAAGCCGGCTGGCGCCAGCCGCGCCGCTGGACCGACGCGGCCGGCTGGTTCGGGGTGTTCGCAGCGCTGGCCTGAACCGGGCCGGCTGGACTCAAGTCTGAGGCGATTCGGGCCGATATCCAGGACACGCCGGGTGGGTGCGCCGGCGCTGTCAACCGCCATGGGGGCGGGTGCGCAGCGCGCGGGTGCTTTGCCGCCCGTGGCCGTTCTGCATGCCCGCACCCCGTTCGCCTCCCACGCTACGCCCGATACGCCGCACGCGACGCCGTCGGCGCAGCCTGCTGCGTCGGCTGCGAGCGGCGCTGATTCCCAGCCTGGCGCTGCTCGGCCTGGGTGCGGCGCTTGCCGCTGTGGCCTGGCAAGCCGGCCTATTCACGCACGGCCCCAGCCGCCACTACGCCCTGGGTGAACAAAGTGACGGCGAACCGCTGCCGGCGGCGCACGCCCTGGCGCGCCGCCACGCCCACGCCGCGTTGGCCGCCGCCGCTGATGCCGCTTCGGCCGCTTCAGCCGCCGTGCCGGTGCCGCCGTCCGACACCCTGGCGCTGCGCCATGGCTGTGTCTGGGGCCACCCCGGCGGCAACCCCTACCGCGGCACGGTCGAACAGGCCTTGCGCAGCGCGGCCCTGCCCGAAGAGGTGGTGCAGTCGGTGGCGGCGCAGGTGCGTGCGGGGCAGCCGGTGGACCGCGTGGCGGTTCGCAACGACGGCGTGCATGCGGTGAACAGTGGCCGGGTCTTTAGCTCGCAAAACATCGCCATGACCTATGGCAAAACCTTGTGCCTGTCGACCCGCGTGAACTTCGTGGCCGGCCACACCGAATCGGCCGCGCTGTACGAGGCCACCACCGCCAATGGCCGTGTGGTGGCGGTGATGGTGCCCGAGGTCTGCGGCAATGTGTCCGTGCTGGGACAGAGCGACACGTTCACGCGCAAGGGCATGATGTCAACCACCGACGGGGGCGACGACCAGGCCGTGATGCGCTGGATGCCGTCGGTGCTGGAAGGACCGGGGGCCGGCGCCACGTATTTTGGCGGCCGCCGGGTGCAAGACGTGCCCGAGCCCAGCACGCTGGCCTGCGTGCTGGCGGCGCTGGGTGTGATGGGCGGCCTGCGTTGGCTGCGGGCACGCGGCTGAGTGCGTGGACGTTGAGGGGCGGCCGGCGACGGCGTCCGGGCTCAGTGCAAGCCCAGAAACACCTTCACAGCGGCCACCGTCGCGGCCGGGTCTTCTTCCTGCGGCACATGGCCCAGGGTGTCGAAGACCACCAGCTGGCTGCCGGCGATCTGCTGCTTGAATTGCTGCGCAACGCTTGGCGGTATCAGGCGGTCGCGCCCGCCCCACAGGATCAGCGTGGGCAGTTTCAGCGTGGCAATGCGCCCGGCGTCTTCGCCTGACCGCAGGTGCTGCAAGCGCGTGCTCAGCGCACGGCGGTTGCCCTCGCGCAGGGTCAGTTCGAAGTAGCGGTCCACCAGTTCATCGGTCACCCGGGCCGGATTGCCGTAGACCTCGGCCACGCTGCGCGCCACCAGCGGGCGCGGCAGCAGCAACTCCATCACCCGGTTCAGCACCGGCAGGCGCGCAATCTGAAAACCCACGGGCACATGCAGCGGCGTGAAGGCCGGCCCGGCCGCGTCCACCAGCACCAGCCCGGCCACCCGCTGCGGCGCCAGGAAGGCGGTGCGCCAGGCCACCTCGCCGCCCAGTGAATTGCCGGCCAGCACGGCGCGCTGCACGTTCAGCGCATCCATCAGGGCCAAGGTGAAGCGGGCGTAGGCGTCGCCCTGGTAGTTTTCGTGCGGGTAGCTGCCGCTGAAGGTGTCGCTCCACGGCCCAGTCAAGCCGAAGCCCGGCATGTCGAAGCGGATGACCCGGCGCTGGCCTCGCAGCGCCGCCGCCCAGCCTTCCCAGGTGTGCAGGCTGGCGCTGGTGCCGTGGATCAGCACGATGGGCCGCGGGTCGTCGCGCGGGCCTTCGTCGCGCAGGTGCACGACCTGGCCCTGCACTTCGATGAAGTCCGACGGCGGCGGCGCCCACCGCGCCACCAGGCTTTCGGCGCTGCGGTCGGGTGCGCGCGCCAGCGCCACCGCCAGGGTGGTCAGCAGCAACAGCACACCGAAGGCGCGCAGCAGGAAATTGCTCATCTTGCAGGCCCCCCGGCCTCGGCGAATGCCGCGTCCAGACCGGCCCGCTCGTCGAAGACAAAACAGTCGCCGCGCCAGTGCGGCGCGCCGGGCGCTTGTTCGAAGTAGCGCAGGATGCCGCCGTCCAGTTGCAGCACGTGCTCAACGCCGGCCTCGGCCATCCACAGCGCTGCCTTTTCGCAGCGGATGCCGCCGGTGCAGTAGCTGACCACGGTCTTGCCTTGCAGTTCGGCGCGGTGGTCCTGCAGCGCGGCGGGGAAGTCGCTGAACTTGGCCAGCCGCCAGACGATGGCCCCTTCAAAAGCGCCGGCGTCCACCTCGAAGCCATTGCGGGTGTCCAGCAGCACCACCTCACGGCCGGCGTCGCACAGGCCGGCGTCCAGCCAGCGTGCCAGCGTGGCGGCGTCAACCGCCGGGGCGCGGCCAGCTTGCGGGCGCACCGTGGGCTGGTTCATGCGGATGATTTCGGCCTTCAGCTTGACCTTCAGCTGTTTGAAGGGTAGTTCGGCCGTGCCGTGCGACTTCAGTTCCAGCGTGGCAAAGCGCGGGTCGGCCTGCAGGCCGCGCAGCCAGGCCGCGATGGCCGCCGGCGCGCCGGCCAGTGTCAGGTTGATGCCCTCGGGCGCGATCAGCACCGTGCCCTTCAGGCCACCGGCCAAGGCGGCCGCGGCCAGGCGGTCGCGCAGGGCCGCGCCGTCGTCGATTTCCACGAAACGGTAGGCCGCAATGACGGTGATGGGGGCAGGGGTGGGCAGCACGGCGGCGATTGTAGGGAGGGCCTCGATAATGGCCGGATGAGCTTCGTTCACCTGCGCACCCACACCGAATATTCCGTCGTCGATGGCACTTTGCGCATCGACCCCCTGGCCGCCGCCGCGCGCGCCGACGGCCAGCCCGCGCTGGCCATCACCGACCTGAACAACCTCTTCGGCGCCATCAAGTTCTACAAGGCCTGCCGCGGTGCCGGCGTGCAGCCCATCATCGGCGTGGACCTGTTGATGGAGTCGCGCGCCGACATCTCGGGCAGCGACAGACTAGCCAGCCGTTTGCTGCTGCTGGTGCAGAACACCCAGGGCTATCTGAACCTGAGCGAACTCATCGCTCGGGCCTGGGTGAGCAACGCCCAGCGCGCCCAGGCCTGGGTGAAGTGGGAATGGCTGGACGCCCTGGGCACGGGGCTGATTGCGCTGTCGGGCGCCGACCTGGGCGCCGTCGGCGCGGCCCTGCTGGCCGGCGACAGCGAACGCGCCGAAGCCAACGCCCGGCGGCTGGCTGAACTGTTCCCGGGGCGTTTCTACATCGAGGTGCAGCGCGCTGGCCTGCCGACCAATGAAGCCCATGTGCGCGCCGCCGTGCCGCTGGCCGCGCGCCTGGGTTTGCCGGTGGTGGCCACCCATCCCATCCAGTTCCTGGAAGCCGATGAATTCGACGCCCATGAAGCGCGCGTCTGCATCGCCGAAGGCGAAACGCTGGCCAACCCGCGCCGCATCAAGCGCTTCACGCGCGAACAGCATTTTCAAAGCTCGGCGCAAATGGCAACGCGCTTTGCCGACCTGCCGTCGGCCATCGCCAACACGCTGCAGATCGCCCAGCGCTGCAACCTGTTGCTGGTGCTGGGCAAGCCTCAGTTGCCCGACTTTCCGACGCCTTTCATCGACGGCGAGCAAGGTGAGAAAGAGGGCGGCCCACGCATGCCCATCGAGGCCTATTTCCGCCAGGCCTCGCACGACGGACTCGAGAAGCGCCTGCAGGCGCTTTACCCCGACCCGGTGCAGCGCGAGCAGCAGCGCGCCACCTATGTGGACAGGCTGGAATTCGAGCTGACGACCATCATCAAGATGGGCTTCCCGGGCTACTTCCTCATCGTCTCGGACTTCATCATCTGGGCCAAAGAAAACGCCTGCCCGGTGGGCCCCGGCCGGGGCTCGGGCGCCGGTTCACTGGTGGCCTATGCGCTCTTCATCACCGACCTGGACCCGTTGCATTACAAGCTGCTGTTTGAACGCTTCCTGAACCCGGAACGCGTGTCGATGCCCGACTTCGACATCGACTTCTGCCAGGCCAACCGCGACCGCGTCATCGAGTACGTGAAGGACAAATACGGCCGCGAAGCCGTCAGCCAGATCGCCACCTTCGGCACCATGGCCAGCAAGGCCGCGCTGCGCGACGTGGGCCGCGTGCTGGGCATGGGCTACGGCCATGTCGACAGCGTGGCCAAGCTGGTGC
>JAYVBO010000683.1:0-2242 GCA_043750435.1 Betaproteobacteria bacterium
GCAACGCCGCCCAAAGCCATGCTCTACCCCGAGCTGTTCCGGCAGCTGGAAGCGGTGCGCTGGAACATGGACAGCGACATACCGTGGGCGGACTTCGACCCATCCCAGCTCAGCGATGAGCAGGCACTGACCATCAAGATGAACGCCATCACCGAGTGGGCGGCGTTGCCGGCCACCGAAATGTTCTTGCGCGACAACCGCGACGACAGCGACTTCAGCGCCTTCATGAGCGTGTGGTTCTTCGAAGAGCAGAAGCACAGCCTGGTGCTGATGGAATACCTGCGCCGCTTCCGGCCCGAGCTGGTGCCCACCGAAGAAGAACTGCACGCCGTGCGCTTCGAGTTCGACCCGGCGCCGGCGCTGGAAACGCTGATGATGCATTTCTGCGGCGAAATCCGGCTCAACCACTGGTACCGCCGCGCCTCGGAATGGCACAGCGAACCGGTCATCAAGGCCATCTACGAAACCCTGGCCAAGGACGAAGCCCGCCATGGCGGCGCCTACCTGCGCTACATGAAGCGGGCGATGGGCAAGTTCGGTGACGAAGCGCGTGCCGCCTTCGCCAAAATCGGCGTGCTGATGGCCAGCGCGCGGCGCACCGCGCAGGCTCTGCACCCGACCAATCTGCACGTCAACGCAGCCCTGTTCCCGCGCGACACCATCCAGAGCCGACTGCCCAACCCCGAGTGGCTGGAGCAATGGCTGGACAAGCAGATCCAGTTCGACGCGGTGTGGGAAGGCAAGGTCGTCGACCGCATCCTGCACAACCTGAGCCTGCTGCTCGAGCGCAGCTTCGCCAGCGTGCAGGAACTGAACCGCTACCGCAAGGAAGTCGCCGCCAAGGTGGCGGCGGCGGCCATCGCCGCCACCGCGTCGGCCCTGCCCCGCGCGGTTTAGCGCGGTTTAGCGCGGTTTGGCGACGCCCCGCGCGGGCCGATCAAGCTTGCGGTTTCTGGCTGGCCGTGCGGTCGGCCACCACCTTGGCGGCGGTCGGGCGCTCGCCAATCATGCGGCTGTAGGTCTTCCAGTCCACGCCCGCCGTCACCAGCAGGTCTTCCCCCAGCACCGCCTTGGTGGCCATGCCGATCAGCGGCAGGCTGACCCAGGCCGAGCAGTCGGCTAGCGTGAAGCTGCTGCCGGCCACATAAGGTGCAAAGCGCGCCAGGCGCTGGAAGGCCGCGATGCTTTTCGTCAGGCGCTTGCGCACGCTGGCCTTCACGTCTTCCGTGGCCGTACCGCCGAAGAAGGCCTGGCCGTACAACTCGCGCGCCACCAGTTCCATGTGCAATTCGATGAAGGTAGAGAGCTCGCGAACCTTGGCGGCAGCCAGCGGGTCAGCCGGCAGCAGTGCGGGCTGCGGGTAGCGGGCTTCCAGGTAGTCGACGATGACCTGGCTTTCGCACAGCGTCTGGCCGTCAACGCGGATGAACGGAATCTTGCCCAGCGGCGTGGCGGCCAGCACGGCTTCTTCTTTCGAGCCGGTGGAGACCGCCTCTTCGGTGAAGGGCAGGCCCTTTTCCAACAAGACCAGCTTGACCTTGTTGTAGTAGTTCGACAGGGGCAGGCCGCACAGGGTGATGGTCATGTTTTGCTCTCCGTTGGGTTGGACTGAATCGGCGCGCAGTCTAGGCGGCAAAGGGCCCCTGCGGTGTCACCTGGGCGGCAGCGCTTGCCGGGCCGGCCGCAGCGCCAGGCACAACGCGGCGCACAGCAGCCCGGCCGCCGCCCCGGTGGCGTGGGCGATGGGCGCGGTGGCGATGTCAAAGCCGGTGCCCAGGCGCAGCGGCGGGCCCCAGGGTTCTTCAGACGCCAGCTTGACCAGCATGCCGACGAACACCGCCGCACCGATCAGCCGGGGGCTGCCGCGGGCCGTCACCATCAACCACAGCGTGGCCACCGCCACCCCGGCGTGCAAGACGCCCGACAGGCCGCCGTAGTGGGCCAGCGTGGGCTGCACCAGCAGGGCCAGGTGGGTCAGTGGCCAGGCCAGCGCCCAGGCCAGCGCAGCGCGCGGCGGCAGGCGCGCGGTCCAGCCGAAAGCCGCCACGGCCAGCGCCGCGCCCAGGTTGGCCAGCAGGTGCTGTTCGCTCCAGTGCACGGCCACGGCGGTCCAGGCGCGCCAGGGTTGTTGCAGGGCCAGCGCGGGCTGCCAGTCGAGCAGGTTGGCGGGCAACCACCAGCCCAGCACGCTGGCGCCAGCCATCAGCGCAGTCAGGGCCAGCCAGGCGTGGCCGGGCTCGCT
>JAYVBO010000684.1:0-12035 GCA_043750435.1 Betaproteobacteria bacterium
GGTGGATTCGAACCACCGTAGGCGTAAGCCAACAGATTTACAGTCTGCCCCCTTTAGCCACTCGGGCACCCCTCCGAAGAGCCTGTGACTATAACACGGGTCTGGAATCTGCCAACTGCCAGTCAACAGCGCCGCGCTCGGCAGCCACCAAAAAGGCGCTGGCGCGACGGAAATGCCCGCAGCCGATGAAGGGCACGGGCGGCCGCAGCGCCGACAAAGGCGACGGGTGATTGGCCTGCAGCATCAGGTGCTGCGCGCCCCCAACCGAAAGGCGCGCCAGCTGGGTCTGCGCGTGGGCGCCCCACAGCATGAAGACCTTGGGCGCCGCGTCGGCCCAAAGCACCTGACACACCGCGTCGGTCAGCGCCTGCCAGCCCAGCTTGGCGTGGCTGGCGGCTTGGCCGGCTTCCACGGTCAGCGTGGTGTTCAGCAGCAACACACCGCGCTGGGCCCAGGCGGCCAGGCTGCCGGATGCGGGCATCGGAATCGCCAGGTCGCGCTGCAGTTCCTTGTAGATGTTGCGCAGGCTGGGCGGAATGCGTTGCCCGGCCGGCACCGAGAAGGCCAGGCCCTCGGCCTGCCCCGGGCCGTGATACGGGTCTTGGCCCAGGATGAGCACGCGCGTGCGGGCCAGCGGCGTCAGCGCGAAGGCGCGAAAGACCTGCGCTGGGTAGACCACGGCGCCGTCGCGCACGCGCTGGTCCACGGCAGCGATCAAGCCCTGCCCGGCCGCGCTGCGGTGCCAGGTGTCCAGCAGCGGCTGCCAGTCGCCGAAGTCGGCGTCCAGCAGGCTGGCCAGCGGTGCCGTCAGGCGGTTCAAGCGAACAGGCTGCCCAGCGCCGCGCCGGGATCGTCGGCGCGCATGAAGGCTTCACCGACGAGGAAGGCATGCACGTCGGCGGCGCGCATGCGCTGCACGTCGGCGCGGTTCAGGATGCCCGACTCGGTGACCAGCAGGCGGTCGGCCGGCACGCGCGGCAGCAGGGCGATGGTGGTGTCCAGCGTCACCTCGAAGGTCTTGAGGTTGCGGTTGTTGATGCCCAGCAGCGGGGTCTTCAGGCGCAGCGCGCGGTTGAGTTCTTCGCCGTCGTGCACTTCCACCAGCACCGCCATGCCCAGGCTGTGGGCGCAGGCTTCCAGGTCGGCCATTTGTGCATCGCCCAGGCAGGCAGCGATCAGCAGGATGCAGTCGGCACCCAGCGCGCGCGCCTCGACCACCTGGTAGTCATCGACCATGAAATCCTTGCGCAGCACCGGCAGCGCGCAGGCCGCGCGGGCCTGCTGCAGGTAGGCGGCGCTGCCCTGGAAGAAGCGCTCGTCGGTCAGCACGCTGAGACAGGCCGCGCCGCCGACTTCATAGCTGGCGGCGATCTCGGCCGGCACGAAGTGCTCGCGCAGCACGCCTTTGCTCGGGCTGGCCTTTTTCACCTCGGCGATAACCGCCGCGCGGCCCGCTGCGATCTTGCTGCGCAACGCCGCTTCGAAGCCGCGCACATCGCGCCGGGCTTCGGCCTCGGCACGCCAACTGGCCAGGCTGCGCGCCGCTTTCGCGATGGCCAGCTCTTCGTGTTTGACGGCGACGATGCGCTGCAGGATGTCGCTCATCTCAGGCCACCTTGTAGCGGTTGCTGACAGCCACGAACTGGCTCAGTTTGGCGGCCGCCGCACCGGAAGCCACCGCCTCACGCGCCCGCTTCACGCCTTCGGCCACCGAGGCCGCCACACCCGAGCAGTACAGCGCCGCACCGGCGTTCAGCAGCACGATGTCGCGCAGCGGGCCGTCTTCATTGGCCAGCACGCGCTGGATGCACAGCACCGACTCCTGCTTGTTGGCCACCTTCAGCACGCGGCTGTCGTAGACCGGCAAGCCGAAGTCGCTGGGGTGGACGAGGTACTCGCGCACCTCGCCGTTCTTCAGTTCGCCGACGGCTGTTTCGCCCGACAGCGAAATCTCGTCCATGCCGTTCATGCCGTAGACCACCATCACGTGTTCGCTGCCCAGGCGCTGCAGCACGCGCACCAGGATGCCGACCAGGTCGGGGTGGAAGACGCCCAGCAACTGGTTGGGCGCGCCGGCCGGGTTGGTCAGCGGGCCCAGGATGTTGAACAGGGTGCGCACGCCCAGTTCCTTGCGCACCGGCGCGGCGTGCTTCATCGCGCTGTGGTGGTTGGGCGCGAACATATAGGCGATGCCGGTCTCGGCCAGGCACTGCGCCACCTGTTCGGGCGTCAGCATGATGTTGCCGCCGAGTGCTTCCATCACGTCGGCCGATCCGCTGGTGGACGACACGCTGCGCCCCGCGTGCTTGGCCACGCGCGCACCCGCGGCGGCGGCCACGAAGACGCTGGCGGTGCTGATGTTGAAGGTGTGGCTGTTGTCGCCGCCGGTGCCCACGATGTCGACCAGGTGCGTGCGGTCGGCCACCGGCACGGGCGTCGCGAACTCGCGCATCACCTGCGCGGCGGCGGCAATTTCGCCCACCGTTTCCTTCTTCACGCGCAGACCGATGCACAGCGCCGCAATCATCACCGGCGACATCTCGCCGCTCATGATGCGGCGCATCAGCGCCAGCATCTCGTCGTGGAAGATCTCGCGGTGTTCGATCAGGCGGGTCAGCGCTTCGGTATCGGTGATGGTGGACATGGCAGGCAGGCTCACAGGTGTTCGCGCAGGATGACCAGCGCGCGGGCGATGTCGTCGGCGCTGACGTCCAGGTGGGTGACGAAGCGCAGCTTGTAGAGGCCGGTGCACAACACACCAGCGGCACGCAGGCGGTCCACCACGCCCACCGCTTTCTCGGGCGACAAGTCGACGAAGAGGATGTTGGTTTGCGGCGGCGTCACGGTCACGCCGGGCAGGCCTTGCAGGCCCGCAGCCAGCGCGCGAGCGTTGGCATGGTCGTCGGCCAGGCGGGCAATGTGGTGGTCCAAGGCATAGGTCGCTGCAGCGGCCAGCACGCCGGCTTGCCGCATGCCGCCGCCCAGCATCTTGCGGATGCGGTGGGCGCGGGCGATGAGTGCCTTGCTGCCGACCAGGACTGATCCCACCGGCGCGCCCAGGCCTTTGCTGAAGCACAGCGACACGCTGTCGAAGTGCTGCGCGATGGCCAAGGCATTCGCTTGCGGATCGCCTGCGCTGGCCACGGCCGCGTTGAACAAGCGCGCGCCGTCAAGATGCGTCGCCAGACCCTTGCTGCGAGCAAACGCCGTCGCTTCGGCGATGTAGTCCAGCGGCAGCACCTGCCCGCCCCAGGTGTTCTCCAGCGCCAGCAATTTGGTGCGCGCGAAGTGGGCGTCGTCGGGTTTGATGGCAGCGGCGATGTCGGCGATGGGGATCGAGCCATCGGCCTGCTGCAGCAGCGGCTGCGGCTGGATGCTGCCCAGAACGGCCGCGCCACCGCCTTCCCAGCGGTAGGTGTGGGCCATCTGGCCGACGATGTATTCCTCGCCGCGCTCACAGTGCGCCATCAGGCCGCACAGATTGCTTTGCGTGCCCGTCGGCACGAAGAGCGCGGCCTCTTTGCCCAGCATGGCGGCGATGCGCGCTTGCAGCGCGTTGACGCTGGGGTCGTCGTGGAAAACGTCGTCGCCAACTTCGGCTGCGGCCATGGCCGCGCGCATCGCGGCCGTGGGTTGGGTGACGGTATCGCTGCGCAGGTCGATCGGCTTCATTGCACGTGATCCAGGAAGTTTTTCAACATGGCGTGGCCGTGTTCACTGAGGATGGATTCGGGGTGGAACTGCACCCCTTCGATGGCCAGGCCGCGGTGGCGCACGCCCATGATTTCGCCGTCTTCTGACGTGGCCGTCACGACCAGGTCATCGGGCAAGGTCGCGCGTTCGATGGCGAGCGAGTGGTAGCGGATCACGCTGAACTGCGCCGGCAGGCCGTGGAAGACACCCTGCTGGTCGGTGCTGATGGTGCTGGCCTTGCCGTGCATCTGAACCTGGGCGCGAACGATCTTGCCGCCCATCGCCTCGCCGATGGCCTGATGCCCCAGGCACACGCCCAGCAAAGGCAGCTTGCCGGCGAAGTGGCGGATGGCAGCGATGCACACGCCCGCGTCGGCGGGCGAACGCGGGCCGGGCGACAGCACCAGGCGTTCGGGCTTCAGCTCGGCGATGCCCTGCACCGTGATTTCGTCGTTGCGAAAGACGCGCACGTCTTCGCCCAGTTCGCCGAAGTACTGCACCAGGTTGTAGGTGAAGCTGTCGTAGTTGTCGATCATCAGCAGCATGGTCAGAACCCCTCTTCCACGAGTTCTGCGGCGCGGATCAGGGCGCGGGCCTTGTGCTCGGTTTCGCGCCATTCCATTTCGGGAATGCTGTCCGCGACAACACCGGCCGCGGCCTGCACATACAGCGTGTTGTTCATGACGATGCCGGTGCGGATGGCGATGGCCACATCCATGTCGCCGGCAAAACTGAGATAGCCGCAGGCACCGCCGTAGATGCCGCGCTTCACCGGTTCCAGCTCGTCGATGATCTCCATCGCGCGGATCTTGGGCGCGCCGGTCAGCGTGCCGGCCGGGAAGGTGGCGCGCAGCACGTCGAGGTTGCTCATGCCGTCTTTCAACAGCCCTTCGACGTTGCTGACGATGTGCATCACGTGCGAGTAGCGCTCGACCACGAAAGACTCGGTGACCTTCACGCTGCCGGTCTTGGCGATGCGGCCGATGTCGTTGCGCGCCAGGTCGATCAGCATCAAATGCTCGGCGCGCTCTTTCGGGTCGGCTTTCAGCTCGGCTTCCAGGGCCTGGTCCAACTCGGGTGTGGCGCCGCGCGGGCGGGTGCCGGCCAGTGGGCGGATGGTGACTTTCGCACCTTCGGGCGTCTGCTCTTGGCGGACCAGAATTTCCGGGCTCGCGCCGACGATCTGGAAGTCGCCCATGTCGTAGAAATACATGTAGGGCGACGGGTTCAGCGAGCGCAGCGCGCGGTACAGGCTGAGCGGGCTTTCGGTGTAGCGCTTCTGCAAACGCTGACCGATTTGCACCTGCATCATGTCGCCGGCCGCGATGTAGGCCTTGCTGCGCTCGACGGCGGCGATGTAGGCCGCCTTGTCGAATCCACGCTCCACCGCGTAGCTGGGGCCGCGCTTCACCGGCGGCGCGGTGACGCTGTACTTCAGCTTGTCCGCCAACTCACTCAACCGTTTTTTGCCGTTGAAGTAAGCCTCAGGCCGCGCCGGGTCGGCGTAGACGATGAGGTACAGCCGACCCGACAGGTTGTCGATGACGGCCAGCTCTTCGGTTTGCAGCAGCAGGATGTCGGGGGTGTTGATGCCGCCCGACTTCCAGGTGTCGGCCAGCTTGGGCTCGATGTAGCGCACGGCGTCGTAGCCGAAGTAGCCGGCCAGGCCGCCGCAAAAGCGCGGCATGCCGGGGCGCAGCGCCACCTTGAAGCGGGTTTGGTAAGCCTCGATGAAGTCCAGCGGGTTGCCGGTGTCGGTTTCGGTGACCACGCCGTCGGTGACGACCTCGGTCTTGAAACCACTGGCGCGCAGCGAGGTCTTGGCGGGCAGGCCGATGAAGGAATAGCGGCCGAAACGCTCACCGCCCACCACGCTTTCCAGCAAGAAGCTGTGCTTGGCGCCGCCGGCCAGTTTCAGGTAGAGCGACAGCGGGGTTTCCAGGTCGGCAAAGGCTTCCGCCATCAGCGGAATGCGGTTGTAGCCCTGGCCGGCCAGGCTTTTGAATTCAAGTTCAGTGATCACTCTCGCACCTGTACACATCGAAGCCGGCGCTGCAGCGGGGGTCGGGGCGCGTGCCGGCGGTTCATGAGGCTGACGGGGCAAAACCCGGCAGCATGGGGTGACCGCAGGGCGCGGTCAGACGCTGTTGTACGAGCGACGCCAGAGCCAGGCTCCCCGGTCGCCGAGACCGGGCCGGCATGCGGCTTTGAGGGGGTGGGTGGTGGTTGGGCACATCACCGGGCAAGTCTAGCGCAGCGTCCACCCCGGAGTCGGGGGGCCTGCTGAGCCGAAATGAGCTGCAGCGGGTTGTAACGTACTGAAACAGGCGTGGCACACTGCCTGCCCATACTTTCGATCAGCGCACGCAGCCCACCATGAACCGTCGAATGTTGATTGCCGCCCTGGCCTTGACCCTGCTGTGCGGCGGCGCGGGGCAGGCGCTGGCGCAAGGTCCCACCGTCGATCTGGCCGGTGTGAAATACCCGCAGACCTTGCAGTTGGCCGGCAGCACGCTGCAGCTGAATGGCGCGGGCATACGCTACAAAATCGTCATCAAGGTCTACACCGCCGGGCTCTACCTGGGCGCCAAGGCCAGCACGCCCGAAGCGGTGCTGGCCGCCAGCGGCCCCAAGCGCATGCATGTGGTGATGCTGCGCGACATCGACGCCAACGAACTGGGCAAGCTGTTCACGCGCGGCATGCAAGACAACGCGCCCAAGGAAGAATTCAGCAAATCCATACCCGGCACCTTGCGCATGGCCGATATCTTTTCGGCCAAGAAGAAGCTGGTGGCCGGCGACAGCTTCTCGATCGACTGGGTGCCGGGCACCGGCACCACCGTACTGGTCAATGGCAAGGCACAGGGCGACGCCGTGAAAGAACCCGAGTTCTTCAACGCCCTGCTGCGCATCTGGCTGGGGCAGAACCCGGCCGACCGGCTGTTGAAGGACGCGCTGCTGGGCCAGACGGCGCGGCCGTCCAACTACTAGCCCCGGCGCGTCAGCCGAAGCGCAAGGCGTCCAGGCGGTCCAGCACCGCGTCGGCGCCGGCAGCCGAAGCCGGCTCGCCGTGGTTGTAGCCATAGCTCATCAGCGCCACCGGGCAACCGGCGACGCGCGCGGCCTGGGCGTCGTTGCTGGAGTCACCCACCATCAGCGTGCGCGACGGCGCGCTGCCCAGCGCTTCGCAGGCTTTCAGCAGCGGCAGCGGGTGGGGCTTTTTGTGGGCGAAGGCGTCGCCGCCGAAGACGTGGTCGAAGTAGCCGTCCAGCCCTTTTTGCGCCAGCAGCGGCCGCGCGAAGGCGCCCGGCTTGTTGGTCAGGCAGGCCAGGCGCAGGCCGGCCGCACGCATCGCCTGCAGGCCTTCGATGACGCCCGGGAAGACGTCCGAATGCTGGCCGTTGATCAGCAGGTAGTGGTGCTGGTAGCGGGCCCAGGCGGCCGCGTACAAATCGGCCGGCGCGCCGACTTCGGCCAGCGTGCTGGCCAGCAGGTGTTCGGAGCCTTTGCCGACGGTGCGCGCGATGAAGGCGCGGCCGACCGGCGGCCAGCCCAGGTCGGCCAGCGCCAGGCGCAGCGCGACTTCGAAGTCGCCAACGGTGTCGACCATCGTGCCGTCGAGGTCGACGATGGCCGCCGTGATGCCCAGCGCGTTCAGATTCATCTTGAGCCTTGCTTGCAGTTCATCGGGTTCGGGGTTTGGCGGGCGCGGTGTGTCGCGCAATCCAGGCCGTGAATTCGCTGTACCACTGCTGCGAATTGCGCGGCTTCAGCACCCAGTGGTTCTCGTCGGCGAACCACAGCAGGCGGGCATCGACATCGCGCGCTTTCAGGGTGTTGTAGTAGGCCAGGCCGTTGCAGTCGGGCACGCGGAAGTCTTGCGCGCCGTGGATGACCAGCGTGGGCGTGTGCATGTGGGCGGCGCTGGCGTGCGGGCTCTGCGCCAGCACGCGGGGCCCGTCTTCCCAGTACAGCGCGGCCAGGTCTTTGGGACGCACGGCGTAGGAATCGGCGCTGAAGGTGGCGATGCGGTCGAACACACCGGCGTGGCAGACGTAGGCCCGGTAGCGGCCGGGCGCGACATGCCCGTTCATCCAGGCCACCAGGAAGCCGCCGTAGCTGCCGCCGGTGGCGGTGACGCGCTTCGCGTCGGCCCACGGCTGCTGCTGCAGCCAGTCGGTGGCGGCCTCGATGTCTTGCAGTTCCAGTTCGCCTTGGCGGCCGATCAGGCTGTGCTTAAAGGCCAGGCCGAAGCCGCTGGAGCCGTGGTAATTCACCTGCGCCACGACCTGCCCGCTGGCCGCAAAAACGTGGGGGTTCCAGCGGTAGGAAAAGGTGTCGCCCGACGCCGCGTGCGGCCCGCCGTGGATGACGTGCATCACCGGATGCTTCTTCTTCGC
Organism: Betaproteobacteria bacterium; assembly: GCA_043750435.1. Classification (GTDB taxonomy): domain Bacteria; phylum Pseudomonadota; class Gammaproteobacteria; order Burkholderiales; family Burkholderiaceae_C; genus Rubrivivax. Next base: position 8,094 of record JAYVBO010000684.1, read on the forward strand.
GTTGAAGCCGACGGGGAAGGTCAGCCACATCTGGATGTCGTCGCCCAATGCGCCTTTGAAGCTGACTTCGCGCATCTCGCCCAAGGCGATACCTTGCAAGATGTCGTCGTTGAAAGCCTCCAGGCGCAGCGGCGCGGCGCCGGCCCGCAGGACGTGTACACGCGCCGGGTGCTGGGCGCTGTCGGCCGCCAGTGCGATCACATCGCCGGCCACGTCGACGCCCTGCACCCAACCGCCGGCGTGTTCGATGGCGCAGCGGCCGGCGGCCAAGTCGTGCCGCCACAAATGGCAGCGCCCGCGCTCTTCGGCAGTGAAGAAGACGGATCGCCCATCGGCGGCCCAACGCAGCGGGGTGTTCACCGAATAGTCCCAGCCCCCGCCCAACACCCGCCAGCGGCCGTCGCGCTGCACCAGCGCCAACTGACTGGGCGCGGCATGGTGCACGCCGACGTGCGAGGCGGTCACCGCCAGTTGCTGGCCGTCGGGGCTGTAGCGCGGCGCGGCGAAGTCCCAGGCCACGTCGTCGACCACGCTGGCGATGTCACCGCTGCGCAATTCGATGTCGGCCAGCGCCAGCCGGTTGCCGGTCTGCTGCACAGGCGCCGGGTCGTGCACGAAGGCGATGCGGCGGCCGTCGGGGCGCACGTCGTAAACCTCGTTGCCGGCTTCGTCGCGCGGCAGCTCGAAAGGCGTGCCTTCGAAGAGGTCGCGGACCTTGCCGCTGGCCACGTCCAGCAGGTGCAGGTGCAGCACACGGCCGGCCGGGATGTTGTGGTCCCAGTGGCGATAAAACGCCTCGCTGGTGGCGTAGCCGCTGTCTTTGCGATCGGCCTGGGCCTTGTGCGCCTTGGCTTGCGCGGCACTGCCTTTCAGCTCGGGGCGGACCCAGGCCGCGAAGACGATGCGCTGGCCGTCGGGCAACCACTTGAAGGACGCGATGCCGGGCGCGAAATCACTGATGCGCCGGGCTTCGCCGCCGTCGACCGGCATCACGTAGAGCTGGGCCGTGGCATCTTTCTGCCCTTGCTGTTCGCGCTTGGCCACGAAGGCGATGCGCTCGCCGGTGGGCGACCACGCCGCATGGCCGTCCTTGCCACCACAGCGCGTCAGGCGCCGCGGCGCGGCGCTGGCCGTGGGCAGCAGCCACAAATGCGTGGCCGCGCTGTTATCGGCCATCGAGTAGGTGGTGACCGAACACACGGCGCGCTGGCCATCGGGCGCCAGGGCCACGCCACCGATGCGCTCGAAAGCCCAGACGTCTTCAACCGTGAGGGGCCGGGTCTTGGGGGTCCTGGAGGTCTTGCTCATGCCCCAAGTGTCACCCAGCCGTCGGGCACTGCCCTGACCCCAGCCCCATCGGTGTCAGCCTATGGATTCCACCTGGCGTGACTGTTGGTAGGCGCTGCCGAAGCGGTTGGCCAGGAAGTCGGGCAGCGCCACCTGTTCCTGGCGGATGAAGCCGCTTTGCGGCAGCTTGCCTTCGCGGAACAGGTCCACCGCCGCGCAGATGCCGGCCGCCGTGGTGATCTGGATGGCCGACAGCGGCGCGCTTTCGCTGCGGTCGGCAAAGATCTTGCGCGCAAAAACTTCCTGCACCAGGCTGCCCCCACGCATGCCGCTGACGGTGACGAAAACCAGCACCACGTCCTGCATGGTGCTGGGGATGCTCTTGCGCAGGATGGCCTTCAGCGTCTCGGTGTCCTTGTTCAACTGCAACTCTTCCAGCAGCAGCTTCATCAGGTCGCGGTGGCCGGGGTAGCGCACGCTCTTGTAGTCCAACGTCTGCACACGGCCGGCCAGCGTTTCGCACAAGGTGCCCAGGCCGCCGCTGGTGTTGAAGGCCTCGTACTCGGTGCCGTCCAAACTGAAGTGTTCCAGGCCTTCCAGCGCCAGCACTTCGATGTTTTTGCCCTCGCGGATGGCCTCGCAGGGGTGGCAGTACTCGTTGATCAGCCCGTCCACGCTCCAGGTCAGGTTGTATTTCAAGGCGTTGGTCGGGAAGGCCGGCAGCGCACCGACGCGCATCTTCACGTCTTGCAGGGTGTCGAAGCTTTGCGCCAGATGGTGGGCGACGATGCCGATGAAACCCGGCGCCAGACCGCACTGCGGCATGAAGGCAGTGGGGGCGTTGCGCGCCAGGTCCTGGATGAACTGGGTGGCGGCCACGTCTTCGGTCAGGTCGAAGTAATGGCAGCCGGCTTCCAGCGCCGCCGTGGCGGCCAGCGTGGCCAGGTGGTAGGGCAGCGCGTTGATGACGGCGTCTTGCCCGCGCAGCACGGCCAGCAGTTCAGCGGCTTGCGCGGTGTCGGCCAACCGGGTGTGGATGGCCGGCCCGGTGCGCGGGCCGCCCAGGCGGGCCAGCGCTTGAGGGCTGCGGTCGACCACGGTGACGTCGTAGTCGCCGCTGTCGGCCAGCAGGCGGGCGATGGTCTGGCCGATGTGGCCGGCGCCGAGCAGGGTGATGCGCATGGTGGGTCTTCCGTCAGGGTGTTGAACTGACACCGAGTCTGGAAGACCTGCGCGACGAATGAAAGCAGCGTTCCGTCATAACTGCAGGCGTTTTCGACGTATCGACAAAATGTTTCGTCAGATCAGCCAAATTCACCGCCTGCAGTCGCTCGCCGCCCCAATCAAGCGCTGGCCATGGCCTTGGCTTCTCGAACCTGTTTCTTGTGCTCGCGAGCGCCGGCGCGGCGGGCCCGCGTGGTGGCCACTTCGTAGGCTTCCTCGGCCTCGGTGCGCATCACGATGGCCTTGGCCAGCGCGGCCTCGAAGCGCGCTTCGGTGTAGGTGTTCTCGGTGCCGATGTAGACGGTGCGGCGGCGCGGTTTCTGGCCGAAGCGCGGGATCAGCACCGACAGGCTGCAGTCACGCGTGCGCCCGCCTCGGCGCACCCGCAGCACGGGGCCGCTGATGCCCACCGGCAGGTCGCTGGTCTTGCTGACACTGGGCGCACGCTGCAGCAGCGAAGGGGCCGGCAGCACCGCAATGCGCTTCAACAATTCCTTGGTCGCGGCTTCCAGCGCGGCGGCCGCGCCGCTGCCGTCGTTGCTGTGGTCCGAGTACAGCTTGGTGCCGCCGTAACGCAGTTGCCAGCCGTGCGTGGCCCGGTGGTCGATGCGCTGTATGCATTGGGGCACCTCGAAGGTGGCCCCGCTGAAGATGACCGTAGTCCGGAGTTTCATCAAAGTCCTTGGGCCGGGTGGCGGTGGTCTCTCCCTGACGCTTACTTATCGTGGGCACCCCTTGAACCGGGGGGTGCGGATTCAACTGTAGGTGATCTGCGGCCCGCAGCGGGGCCCTTCCGAAGGCGGCAACGCACGGGGCCGCGACAATGCGGCACTTTGCCGCGACCGACGCGCAGCCACCCCCTGAAAGCAATGGCCTTGGACACCCTGGACCGCAGCCTGCTGGCGCTGCTGCAAGCCAACGCCCGCAGCAGCGCGGCCGATTTGGCGCGGCAGTTGGGCGTGGCCCGCACCACCGTGCTGGCCCGCGTGGCCCGGCTGGAGCGCACGGGCGTCATCGTGGGTTACACGGTGCGCTTGGCGCAGACCGAGGCTGGCGCGGGCGTCGAAGCCTATGTGGGCATCACCGTGGCGCCGCGCGCCGCGCCCCTGGTGACCCAGCGCCTGGCCTCGTTTCCCGAACTGCGCCAGCTGTGTTCGGTGAGCGGTGAATTCGACTACCTGGCCTTGCTGCGCGCGGAATCCACGGCGCGGCTGGACCAGTTGCTGGACGAGATCGGCACCATCGAAGGCGTGCTGAAAACGACGACTTCGGTGGTGCTGGCGCGGCGGATAGACCGAACCTAGCGGTCCCAGGGTCGCGCCAGGGAAGCGTCAGCGGGCCAGTTCGGCGTGCATCGCGGCGATCACACCCTGGTAGTCCGGCGTGTTGAAGATGGCGCTGCCGGCCACGAAGGTGTCGGCGCCGGCGTCG
>JAYVBO010000685.1:0-2234 GCA_043750435.1 Betaproteobacteria bacterium
CGGCGCCCACCGAGCCGCGCCATCTGGCCACCTGGCTGGGCCACGAAGACCTCTTCCGCTGGATGGAATGCTGCTTCCAGCCCGCCGTGCTGGGCTGCCTGGCGGTGTGGGGCGTGTCGGCCAACACGCGCAGCTGGTGGGACAACAGCCAGGCGGCTGCCTTGGGCAACCAGCCGCAGCAGAACGCCGAAGACTGGGCCGCCGAGATCGGGGCCCGGCCCGACCCGCTGGATGCGCTGGGGCAGCAGTACCAGGGCGGCAGCTTCGTCGCCCCCGACTTCAGCCGCGACGCGCCGCTGCCGCCGCCGCCGCCGCCGCCGCCGCCGCCGGGTTTCTAGCGCTTTGGAAGCAGTCCGCACGACCATTCCGATGCAGGCTGATCCCCGCAATTTGATGGCAGGCCCGGTACAGACCTGCCGCCAGCCTCACTCGGCCAGCGCAGCGGTGGCGGCTTCCATCCGCGCCTTCACTTCGGGCGTCAGGCGGGCCAGCACGTCCATCGCGCCCAGGTTGGCGCGCAATTGCGCCACCTGCGAAGCCCCGGTGATGACCGTGCTGACCCGCGGGTTGGCGGCGGCCCAGGCAATGGCCAGTTGGGCCAGCGTGCAGCCCAGTTCCGCCGCGATGGGCTGCAGCTGCGCCACGGCCGCATTCTTCGCGGCGTCGGTCAGTTGCTCGCGCATCCAGGCCGTGGTCTGCAGCGCGCCGCGGCTGCCTTCGGGCACGCCCTGGCTGTACTTGCCGGTCAGCAGCCCGCTGGCCAGCGGGCTCCAGGTCGTCAGGCCCAGGCCGATGTCTTCGTAGAGCCGCGCGTATTCCTGTTCCACCCGTTGGCGCGTGAACAGGTTGTATTGCGGCTGTTCCACCACCGGCTTGTGCCAGCCGTGGCGGTCGCAAACGCCCCAGGCGGCGCGGATGTCGGCGGCGCTCCATTCGCTGGTGCCCCAGTACAGCGCCTTGCCCTGGTTGATGATGTCGCTCATGGCGCGAGCGGTTTCTTCGATGGGCGTGTGCGGGTCGGGCCGGTGGCAATAGACCAGGTCCACGAAGTCCAGACCGAAACGCTTCAGGCTGCCGTCTATGGCCTGCATCAGGTATTTGCGGTTCAACGTGTCCTTGCGGTTCACGGCGTCGCCGTTGCGGTCCAGTCCCCAGAAGAATTTGGTGCTAACGACGTAGTTCAAACGCGGCCAGGCCAATTGCTTGAAAGCCCGGCCCATGATTTCTTCGCTCTGGCCCGCCGCGTAGGCCTCGGCGTTGTCGAAGAAGTTGATGCCCGCATCGAAGGCCGCAGCCAGCATCTCGGCGGCCGAGCCGGTGTCGACCTGGTTGTGATACGTCACCCACGAGCCCAGGGACAAGGTGCTGACACGCAGGCCACTGCGGCCCAAACGACGGTATTGCATGGTTGATTTCCCGGGATTCAGTAGGGGCTGAACCTTAAGCCAAGGTCGACATCCTTGCAGCCCACGGCCCAAGCCCGGCGCGCCGCTGACAATGCGGTGCATGGGAACCATCTACCTCGTCCGCCACGGCCAGGCCAGCTTCGGTGCGGCCGACTACGACCAGCTCAGTGCATTGGGCACCCGCCAATGCCACGCCCTGGGGCAGTGGTTTGCGGCGCGCGGCACGCGCTTTGAAGCGGTGCTGTGCGGCACGCTGCGCCGCCACGCGCAGTCGCTGGCGGCCATCGCCGATGGCCACGGCGACGTGCCCGCCGCGCTGGCATGGCCGGGCTTGAACGAGTACGACGGCGAAGCGCTGATCCACGCCATCCACCCCGGCCCGCTGGCCCGCCCCGACACGCCAGAGGCCTACCGTGCGCACTTCCGTTTGCTGCGCGAAGCGTTGGCGGCGTGGATGGCCGGCAGCACGCAGCCGCTGGGCATGCCCAGCTGGCCGGCCTTCGTGGCCGGCGTGACCGGCGCGCTGGACCACGTGCGCCAGCAGCACCAGGGCGACGTGTTGATGGTGTCCAGCGGCGGCCCCATCTCCACCGCCATCGCCCAGGTGCTGGGCGCGCCCGACAGCACGGTCATCGAGCTGAACATGCGCACCCGCAACAGTTCGCTCACCGAATTCGCCTACACGCCCAAGCGCTGCATGCTGCAGGCCTACAACCAGGTGCCGCACCTGGACCACCCCGAGCGGCGCGACTGGTTGACCTACTCCTGACCGGGCTGCGGCGCGCACCCTGAGCGGGGCGAATAATCGGGCTCGAACTACGAGGACGA
>JAYVBO010000686.1:0-2222 GCA_043750435.1 Betaproteobacteria bacterium
TGGTGGCGCTTCAGGGATTTGAACCCCGGACCTGCGGATTATGATTCCGTCGCTCTAACCAGCTGAGCTAAAGCGCCTGAGCCGCACATTATAGCGAGCCCGCAAGCTCGCGAAAAGGCTCGCTCCACGATTCGCACCTGATGTTCAGTTTCTTCAAGAAAAAGCCGCCGCCTGCCCCGCCAATCGCCCCTCAGGCCATCCCTCAAGCCCCCCCTGAGGCTGCCCCCGAGCCCCTTGCCGCGCCCACCCCCGCTCCCGCTGCCGAGTCACGTGGCAGCTGGTACACCCGGCTGGCACAGGGCCTGCGCAAGACGGGTTCGGGCATCGCCCAGGTCTTCACCGGCACGCGCATCGACGACGCGCTCTACGAAGAGCTAGAAGCGGCCCTGCTGATGGCCGACACCGGCGTGGCCGCCACCGATTTCCTGCTGGCCGACTTGAAGCGCCGGGTCAAAGACGCCAAGGCCACCGAGCCGGTCATGGTGAAGGCGCTGCTGGCCGACGCCTTGACCGACCTGCTGCAGCCGTTGGAACGGGCGCTGGCCATCGGCGCGGTCACGCCGCCCGGCCCCACGGTGATGATGGTCGTGGGCGTCAACGGCGCCGGCAAGACCACCAGCATCGGCAAGCTCACCCGCCATCTGGCGCAGGCCGATTGCAAGGTGCTGCTGGCCGCCGCCGACACCTTTCGCGCCGCCGCGCGCGAGCAGTTGGTGGTGTGGGCCGACCGCAACCGGGTCGAGATCGTCAGCCAGGAAGGCGGCGACCCCGCGGCCGTGACCTTCGACGCCGTCACTGCCGGCCGTGCGCGCCATTGCGACGTCGTCATCGCCGACACCGCCGGCCGTTTGCCCACGCAAGTGCACCTGATGGACGAGCTGAAAAAGATCCAGCGCGTGATCGCCAAGGCCCAGGTCGGCGCGCCGCACGAGGTGCTGCTGGTGGTCGACGGCAACACCGGCCAGAACGCCCTGGCGCAGGTCAAGTCCTTCGACGCGGCGCTGGGTTTGACCGGCCTGATCGTCACCAAGCTGGACGGCACGGCCAAGGGCGGCGTGCTGGCCGCCATCGCGCGCTGGGGCGCTCAGCAGGGGCGCGTGGTGCCGGTGTATTTCATCGGCATCGGTGAACGCATGGAAGACCTGCAGACCTTCAACGCGCGCGAATTCGCGACCGCCTTGCTGGGCTGATCAGCGGCTGGTTTGCCGGCTGCTTGCGGGCCGATTCAGCGCGGTTCAGCGCGGTTCGGGCGCAAGTTCGGCGTCTTCGAAAAACGCCGACGGCACAGGGTCGTTGGCAACGTCGTGGGCCCAGCGCGTGGCCGCGGCGTCGCCGGCGGCCAGCATGGTTGCCAGGGCGGGCGCGGGCTGCAGCGGCACCGGCTGCGATGCGGGTTCGGCTGCGGCGGGCAGCGCCCCGGCCACCAGCGGCGTCAGCTGCGTGCGCACCTCCACCAAGCTGGGCAGGCCGCCTTCGTACCAGTTCAGCACGTGCACGCCAGCCGCTTCCAGCACCCGCTGCATGCGCTGATGGCGGCGCCGGGCGCGCGGCGTTTCACCGGGCGTGCGGATGTCGATGACGACCAGCACGCGCGAACCCGCGTCACACAGCAGCAGGTCGGCATTGAGCAGGCCCACGCGCTGCACCCAGTCGATGTAGGCGTGTTCGCGCGGCACGCTCAGGAAGCGCGACAACGGCACCTGGGCCAGCACCAGATAGCCGGGCAGGGCGCGGCGCAGCAGTTCGTAGGCCTGGCGCTCGCACACGGTCAGCACGCGCACCGCCTGCGGCGGCCACGCCGCCACGGTGTCCAGCACCTCGGTGGCTGGGCTGCGGCGCAACGGCCGGTTGCGCTTGTAGCGCGCGCGCACCCGCAAGCCCAGCCAGCCGAGCAGCAGCAAGGCTGCGGCGGGCAGCGCCCAGGCATTCACAAGGGGCAGGAAATCCATGGCGGCTGGGCCGTGTGCAGACACATGTCCACACCTTCGGCCACCGCGGGCGCGCAATCAAGCGCTAACGGTTCGAAAGCGTATCGAAGCGTGTCGAGGCCGGGGCGCCGACCCGCCTGAGGGCTTCAGCGCCTCAGCGCTTCAGCGCGGCATGCCCGGGAAGCCGCCGCCGCCGCCCATGCCACCCATGCCACCCATGCGCTTCATCATCTTCATCAGGCCGCCGCCCTTCATCTTTTTCATCATCGACTGCATCTGGTCGAACTGGTTCAG
>JAYVBO010000687.1:0-5174 GCA_043750435.1 Betaproteobacteria bacterium
AGCTGGGGCATTGCGGCACCGATCACGCTGATCGCGCTTCGCTTGCTGCAGGGCCTGGCCCTCGGCGGTGAGTACGGCGGCGCGGCCACCTACGTGGCCGAGCACGCACCGCACACGCGTCGCGGCGCCTACACGGCCTGGATCCAGACCACCGCCACGGTGGGCCTGATGCTGGCCTTGATGGTGATCCTGGGCACGCGCCTGTACATCGGCGAAAAGGACTTTGCCGATTGGGGCTGGCGCATTCCTTATGGCCTGTCGGGCGCGCTGCTGATCATTTCGGTGTGGATCCGCCTGAAGCTCAGCGAGTCGCCGGCCTTCACACGCATGAAGTCGGAAGGCAAGACTTCAAAGGCGCCGCTGACCGAATCCTTCGGCAACTGGGCCAACCTGAAGATCGTCATCCTGGCGCTGCTGGGTGCCACCGCCGGCCAGGCCGTCGTCTGGTACACAGGCCAGTTCTATTCGCTGTTCTTCCTGCAGTCCTTCCTGAAGGTTGACGGGCCGACGGCGAACATCCTGATTGCGCTGTCGCTGATCATCGGCACGCCTTTCTTCCTGCTCTTCGGCTCGCTGTCCGACAAGATTGGCCGCAAGCCGATCATCATGACCGGATGCCTGCTGGCGGCGCTGACCTACTTCCCGCTCTTCCACGCGCTGACCGACTACGCCAACCCCAAGTTGGCAGCGGCCATCCAGAAGAGCCCAGTGAAGGTCATGGCACCGCCGCAGAACTGCGGCCTGATCCTGAACCTGACCGGCACGGCCAAGTTCACCAGCGCTTGCGATTTGACCCGCACCTACCTGGCGAACTCTGGCGTCAACTACGACAAGGTTGAAGACGCCTCGCTGACCATCGCCCACGTTGAAGTGGGTGACAAGAAGATTGCGGGCTACGCGGCCACGCAACCGAATGCCAAGGAAGAGAAGGCTCGCTTCGAGAAGGAAGTTCGCGCCGCGCTGAACGACGCGGGCTACCCGGCCAAGGCCGATCCGATCCCGGCTGGCAGTGCCAACTGGTGGATGATCATCTTGATCCTGACGATCATGGTGATCTACGTGACGATGGTCTACGGGCCCATTGCCGCCATGCTGGTCGAGTTCTTCCCGACGCGCATCCGCTACACGTCGATGAGCCTGCCGTACCACATCGGCAACGGTTGGTTCGGCGGTTTCCTGCCGGCCATCTCGTTCTCGATCGTCGCCGCGCAAGGCAACATCTACAGCGGCCTTTGGTATCCGATCATCATCGCCAGCATGACCTTCGTCATCGGCATGATCTTCATCAAGGAAACCAAGGACGTCGACATCTACGCTGACGACTGATCATGTGGAAAGTTCTTGTTGGCTTTGCCATCTTCGCCGGTCTGGCCATGTACATCCTGACCAAGTCCGGTGCCGACGTGGACATGGGCGGCGAGAAGCATGAAGTCGTGCCAGCTGGCGCGGCGACGCCGGCTGCTTCGGCGGCGTCACACTAAAGGCTGTATCGGCCTTCACTGAAAAGGGCGCGCTGTCACCAGCGCGCCCTTTTTCCAATTTGTGGCGCTTGTTTGCGCTGCTTGTTTGCGGCCTCAGCCCAGCAACCGCCTGACCCGACTGCAGGCAGCTTGCGCGAAGACCAGGCCGCGCGCCTTGGTCATGTGCTTCTCGAACTCGGGCAAAAGCGCGCGCAAGTCGTCGGCGTTGAAGCACTTCTCCAGCTTCAAGCTGAAGAAGAACACGCGAAAACCCATGCCGTCCACGGCGGTGTCATTCATGTAGCGCTGCGCGGCCAGGAAGCGTTCGGCCTTGGACTGTGGCAGCGCCACATCGGCCGAGGCTGCGGCAGCATGCGCTGCCGTAGAGGCAGAGACAGGCGCCTCGAGCGCCTCAATCCAGCCCTCTTGCCGCAGTGTCAGCAGGAAGTCTTCAGGTGCGCCCAAGACCGCGGCAGCGGCCCGCAATTGGGCCCCGCTGCGCACCCCGTCCACCATGATCAACATGGTTCTCAGCCGCGCCGGCAATTCAGCCGACCGCTGCTTCAGGGCCTGAGCACCCGAGGCCGTCTTGATGTAGATATCCGATTCACTCATGCGGCGCGGGACCTCATCGACCCCAAGACTTTGGTCTTGAAGATGCTACGCCGGTCGGCAGACTTTCCAGCCGTGCCGACCACGCATCCCGGGGGTGAATTACCCCAGCCCCCGGGCGGCGTTCAGCGCGCGGCCAGGCGCTGCCAGGCCTCGACGACCGTGTCCGGGTTCAGCGACATCGACAAGATGCCTTCCTGGGCCAGCCAGTCGGCGAAATCGGGGTGGTCGCTGGGGCCCTGCCCGCAGATGCCCACGTACTTGCCGGTGGCACGGCAGGCCGCGATGGCGCGCGAAATCATGGCCTTCACGGCGGGGTCACGCTCGTCGAAGTCGTTGGCCAATTGCTCGAGGCCCGAATCGCGGTCCAGTCCCAGCGTCAGCTGCGTCAGGTCGTTGGAACCGATGGACATGCCGTCGTAGTGCTCCAGGAACTGCTCGGCCAAGATGGCATTGCTGGGCACTTCACACATCATGATCAGGCGCAAGCCGTCCACGCCGCGCTTCAGCCCGCGGTCGGCCAGCATCTGGTTGACCGTGGCGGCCTGCTTCACGGTGCGCACGAAGGGCACCATGATTTCGACGTTGATCAGGCCCATGTCGCTGCGCACCCGCTTGAGCGCTTCGCACTCCATCGCGAAGGCGTCGCTGAATTCGCCGCTGATGTAGCGGCTGGCGCCGCGGAAACCCAGCATGGGGTTCTCTTCATCGGGCTCGTAGCGCGTGCCGCCGATCAACTTGCGGTACTCGTTGCTCTTGAAGTCAGACAGCCGCACGATCACCGACTTGGGCCAGAAAGCCGCCGCGATGGTGGAGATGCCCTCGGTCAGCTTGTCGACGTAGAAAGCGCGCGGCGACGCATGCCCACGCGCCACCGACTCGACGGCCTTCTTCAAATCCGGATCGATATTCGGATAGTCGAGGATGGCCTTCGGGTGCACCCCGATGTTGTTGTTGATGATGAATTCAAGCCGCGCCAAGCCAACACCCGAATTCGGCATCTGCGCGAAGTCAAAGGCCAGTTGCGGGTTGCCGATGTTCATCATGATCTTGATCGGGCAGTACGGCATGTCGCCGCGCACCACGTCGCTGATCTCGGTTTCCAGCAAACCGTCGTAGACGTAGCCCGTGTCGCCCTCGGCGCAAGACACCGTGACCAGGGCATTTTCCTGCAGCACTTCGGTGGCATTGCCGCAGCCGACGACGGCCGGTATGCCCAGTTCGCGGGCGATGATGGCCGCGTGGCAGGTGCGCCCGCCACGGTTGGTGATGATGGCGCCAGCGCGCTTCATCACCGGTTCCCAGTTGGGGTCGGTCATGTCGGTGACCAGCACGTCGCCGGGCTGCACCAAGTCCATCTCAGCCGAACTGCGCACCAGCCGGACGGGGCCCGTGCCGACCTTCTGGCCGATGGCGCGGCCTTCAGCCAGCACCGTGTTCTTGGTGCGGTCGCCCATGATCTTGTAGCGCTGCTCGGTCTTGCCGGCGGCCTGGCTCTTCACCGTTTCAGGCCGCGCCTGCAGGATATAGATCTGACCGTCGACGCCGTCCTTGCCCCACTCTATGTCCATCGCGCGACCGTAGTGCTTTTCGATGATCAGCGCGTAGCGTGCCAGTTCCATCACATCGGCGTCGGTCAGCGAGTAACGGTTGCGCTGCTCGGGCGGCGTGTCCAGCACCTGCACCAGTTTGCCCGTAGCCGCCTTGTCGGCAGCGGACGCGAATTCCATGCGCTGCAGCTTGCTGCCCAGCACGCGGCGGATAACGGCCGGCCGGCCGGCGTTCAGCGTGGCCTTGTGGACATAGAACTCGTCGGGGTTCACAGCGCCCTGCACCACCATTTCGCCCAAGCCGTAGCTGGACGTGATGAAGACCACTTCGGTGAAGCCCGATTCGGTGTCCAGCGTGAACATCACGCCGGCCGAACCGAGGTCGGAACGCACCATGCGCTGCACGCCGGCGGACAGCGCCACGTCCGTGTGGGCATAGCCCTTGTGCACGCGGTAACTGATGGCGCGGTCGTTGTACAGCGACGCGAAAACTTCCTTCATGCGGTGCAGCACGTCGGCGATGCCGGTGACGTTCAGGAAGGTTTCCTGTTGGCCGGCGAAAGACGCATCGGGCATGTCTTCGGCCGTGGCCGACGAACGCACGGCGAAGCTGGCGCCAGGGCTGCCGGCCGACAGGCGCGCGAATTGCTCGGCGATGGCCGCTTGCAGCGCCGGCGGGAAGGGCGTGTCCAGCACCCATTGACGGATTTGTGCGCCGGCCTCGGCCAGCGCGCGCACGTCTTCGGTGTCCAGCGTGGCCAGGCGCGCCTTGATGCGGGCGTCCAGGCCGCCCTGCTTCAAGAACTCGCGGAAGGCATGTGCCGTGGTGGCAAAGCCGCCGGGCACGCGCACGCCGGTGGCGGCAAGCTGACTGATCATTTCGCCGAGGGAGGCGTTCTTGCCGCCTACCGTCTCGACGTCGGTCATCCTCAATTCTTCAAAAGGTGCGACCAGGGCGGTCGCCAAAGTGGCCAAAGACATGGGAAAGCTCCGTGAAGTAAAAAACCGGTTGCTTCCGTGTGCGCGGCCAACGCCCGACCGTCTTGTTCTTCTACTTCTGATGACGGGCTGGGGGTCTTCAAGGCTGGCGCTTTCGGCGGCATGTTGCAGGCGATTCTACGGAGTTCTTCCTTATGATGACCCTGGCATTTCGCCCGCTCAGAACCCCACGCCGCCATGCCCGATCGAACCGTGTTCTTTGTCTCGGACGGCACCGGCATCACTGCCGAGACCTTCGGAAATTCCATCCTGGCGCAGTTCCCGGCGCGCCACCGCCATGTGCGCCGACCTTTCATCGACAGCGTCGAGAAGGCCCGCCAGGTGGTCCAGGAAATCAACCAGACGGCCGAACGCGAAGGCCACAGGCCGGTGGTCTTCATCACCCTGATCAGTGATGAAGCGCGGGCCCTGGTCACGGGCGACAGCTGCAAGGCTTTGGTGCTGGACATGTTCCGCACTTTCGTCGAGCCGCTGGAGGCCGAATTCGGCGTCAAGAGCAACCACCGTGTGGGCCGCTTCAGCGACGCCAGCGAAAGCCAGGAATACCACGACC
>JAYVBO010000688.1:0-2218 GCA_043750435.1 Betaproteobacteria bacterium
CATCGGCCCGCAGCGCGACATCCCGGCGCCCGACGTGAACACCAACGGCCAGATCATGGCCTGGATGATGGACACCTATTCGATGAACACCGGCACCACCGCCACCGGCGTGGTCACCGGCAAGCCCATCCACCTGGGTGGCAGCCTGGGCCGCGTGAAGGCCACCGGGCGCGGCGTGTTCGTCACCGGCCGTGAAGCGGCGCGCCGCCTGGGCCTGGACCTGGAAGGCGCCCGCGTGGCGGTGCAGGGTTTCGGCAATGTGGGCTCGTCGGCGGCCGAGTTGTTCGCGCAGGCCGGCGGCAAGATCGTGGCCGCGCAAGACCACACCGGCACCATTTTCAACACCAACGGTTTCGACATGGCCGACATCACGGCCCACGTCAAGAACACCGGCGGCGTCGGCGGTTTCGCGGGCGCCGAAGCGATGGACGGCGAGGCGTTCTGGGACGTCAACTGCGACATCCTGATTCCGGCCGCGCTGGAAGGCCAGATCACCGCCGCGCGCGCCAACCGCATCAAGGCCAAGCTGGTGCTGGAAGGCGCCAACGGCCCCACGGTGCCCGAGGCCGACGACATCCTGGCCGATCGCGGCGTGCTGGTCGTGCCCGACGTGATCTGCAACGCCGGCGGCGTGACGGTCAGCTACTTCGAATGGGTGCAGGACTTCAGCAGCTTCTTCTGGAGCGAAGACGAGATCAACCTGCGCCTGGACAAGATCATGGCCGGCGCGCTGAAACACATCTGGGACACCGCCGACAAGCACCAGATCACGCTGCGCACCGCCACCTTCGCGGTGGCCTGCGAGCGCATCCTGACGGCCCGCGAAGAGCGCGGCCTATACCCGTGAGGTAACAGCCCGGTCGAGATTGACCTGGCGGTCGGCGCTGGCGATCAGACGCGGGTGCTGGGTGCTCATCAGCACGCAGGTGCCGAAGGCCGACGACAGCACCACACCCTGGCGCACCAGCGGCAGGGCCACGGCGGCCAGCACCGACGCGGCTTCAGGCAGATGGTCACTAGCCAGCACGCGCGCCACAAGGTGTTCGCGCAGCTGCGCCATGGCCGAGACGCAGCACCGGGGGGCGTCAGGGTCGCGGCAAGCTCAACACGATCTCGAACCGCCCTTCGGCGTCGCGCTGGGCACGCAGCCGGCCGCCCAGCTGCCGCGCCATCTGCGCCACGATGGCCAGGCCCAGCCCGCAGTGGCCCAGTTCGCTGCGTGCGCTCGTCAGGCGCACAAAGGGCTGCTGGGCGCGTTCGAAGTCGGCGGCCGACATGCCGGCGCCATGGTCCGCCACCCGCAGCTCGGCGCCTTCGGCCGTGGCCTGCAGCGTGACTTCCACCGGCGCCTGACCGTAGGCCAGGGCGTTGTCGATCAGGTTGGTCAACAGACGCCGCACCACCAGGTCGGGCAGCGCCATGGCCACCGGTTCGATGTGGGCGCTGACGGCCTGGCCGCCGGGCGCATAGCGCAGCACCACGTCGCGCACCGTGCGGTCCAGCGGCTCGGGTACGCCCAAAGCCGCCCCGCCGTCGCCCTGCACATAGGCCAGAAACTGGTCGACGATGCGGCCCAGGGCGTGCAGGTCGGCGGTCAGGGCGTCGGCCACGGCGGACTCGCACTGCGTTTCGGCGCGCAGGCGCAAGCGGGCCAACGGGGTACGCAGGTCGTGTGACACGCCGGCCAGCAGCTGCTGGCGGGCCTGCGCGGCGGTGCTGACCTGGTGGGCCAGGCCGTTGAAGGCTCGCACCAGCGACTGCAGCTCGGCGCTGGATTCCGGGCGTTCGGGCAGCGGCACCAGCTGCGCGTGGTGCTGCGAGGTCTGCTGGGTGATCTCGTCGGCCAGCCGGCTGATGGGCCGCGCAATCAGCCGCACCGACACCAGCAGCGCACCCACGGTGGCCACCGCCAGCATCAGCAGCCATACCGCCAGCGTGCCCGACACCGCGCCCTGTGCGGCGCTGTATTCGCGCACCAGCCACCACACCTGGCCGTCCACTGGCAGGCGGAAGATGGCCGCGAAGGTTTCGCCCACGCGACCCTGAAAGCGCGCCTCGATGACCACACCCGAACGGCGTGGCAGCGTGTTGTCGGCCTCGCCCGGGGCGGGCTGCGTCTGCATCAGCGCTTCGGCACCGGGCGGCGCTTCGGCGGTCACCCGCACCCGACCCGACGACAGGCCGGAAGCCAGGCGCTGGCGTTGCTCAGGCGGCACCG
>JAYVBO010000689.1:0-5163 GCA_043750435.1 Betaproteobacteria bacterium
CGCGGTCAGCAGTTCGATGACCTTGGGCAGGTGCTTGTCGGCCCGTTTGCCCGACAGGATTTCGTCGCCGATGATGATCAGACCGATGTTCAAGCAGGACTCCGCAAGGTGGTGGGCAGGGGTTCAACGGCCGGCACGCCCGCCGTCCGCAGGCGCTGCAATGCGGTGAGCAGGTAGTGCGCGAACCAGCTGGATGCAAAGGCGAAGATCAGCGTGTACAGCCACACCGACACGATGACCAGCACCGGCGCAAAGATCAGCGTGGCCGCGCTCAGCGCCCACAGCAGCGAGGGCAGCGCGCCCAGGTAGCCGCAGAGCACGCCTATGCCCAGCAGAGGCAGGCGGTGGCGGCGGATCAACAGCCGCCGTTCATCGGCCGAGGCATGCGCGGCCAGCACGTCAAAGGCGAAGACGCGGTAGGTCAGCCAGCCCCAGATCAGCGGCGGCAGGATCATCACCAGCGGCGGCACGAACCACAGCGGCACGCTCAGCAACAGCGCCAGCAGGGCCGCAGCGGTACACAACAGCGACCACAGCAGGCCCTGCCACCACGAGCCACCTTCGCGCCGTTCCAGCGCCGGGTAGCGCCGTTTGCCCACCAGCCGCACCACCGCCGGTGTGACCAGCGCCGTCACCAGCAGCAGCGTCACCACCACCACCACCGGCACCGACAGCGCCACCACGATCATCGGCGCCATCAGCGTGCGCAATTGCGTGGCGCCCACCGACTCCAGCCACTGCAGCAGGGCGGCCACCAGCGACCAGCGTTCCAGCGTGCCGCGCACCGCCGCTACCGCACTTTCCCAGTAGTTCCAGCCCAGCAGGCCCACTGCGCCGCCAGCCACGGCCAGCGGCAGCAGCGACCACAGCATCACACGGGGGTGCAGGCAGTAGGCGACGGCACGCCAGAAGGCGTCAAAGACAGCGGACACGCTGACCAGGCTCAGCGGGTGTTGCCGGTGTGGCCCAGCGAGTAACGGCCCGGCTGTGGCCAGACTGTCAGGCCGTGCGGTTCACTGCCGACCTTGATCTGCGTCACGTCGCCCGAGGTCGTGTCGAAGCGGTAGACCACGTCGTCGTAGCGTGCGGCCAGCCACAGCCATTTGCCGTCGGCGCTGACGTTGCCCATGTCGGGGCTGCCACCGCCCGGCACCGGCCAGCGGGCCACGACTTTCTCCGTGGCGAAGTCGATGACGGTGACACCGCCATTGCCCAGGCGCGAGCCGTGGATCTTGTGCGAACCGCGGTTGGCCACGAACAGGCGCTTGCCGTCGCGGCTGGGGTAGAGGCCGTGGGCGCCGATGCTGGTCGGGATGAAACCGACCTGCTTCATAGCGTCGCCGTCGATGACGTGCACGCCGTCGGCCATCATGTCGGCGATGTAGAAACGCTTGCCGTCGGGCGAGATGCGGATGTCCTGCGGCATGCCTTTGGTCAGCGTGCAGATCTCGCTGGCGCCCGGCTCCCACACCGCACCGGCCTTGGTGCGCGGCCCGCCCGGCACTTCCTTGGTGCGCGTCTTGGGCATCTCCAGCTTCAGGTAGCCGGCCACCTTGCGGCCTTCGAGGTCGATCTTGGCCACTGTGCCGGAAAACTCGCAGGTGAAGATGGCGAACTTGCCGTCGATGGAGAAGTCGGCGTGGTTGATGCCGGGGCAGCCCGGGGTGTCGATCGAATATTGCAGCGCCATCGTCTTGGGGTCGCGGAAATCCAGCCGTTTGCGCGCCTCGGCCACCACGATGGCCGACTTGCCGTCAGGCGTGGCGTACATGTTGTACGGGTCGTCCACCGCGATGGCCTTGCCCGGCTTGCCGGTGCGCGGGTCTATCGGCGTCAGGCTGCCCTTGTCGGTGTTCTCGGCATTGTTGGTCACCCACAGCGTGCGCAAGTCCCACGACGGCACGATGTGCTGCGGGCCGATGCCGACCTTGAAGCGGTCCACAACCTTCATCTTGGCCGGATCGATGACGAAGACATCGCCGCTGCGCAGATTGGGCACGTAGATGCGTTCCAGGTCGCCGGCCACCGCCGGGCTCAGCTTGTCGGCTGCGCTGGTGATGTAGACGTTGCGCGCCTCGGCGGCCGGCGCTGAGCCTGCGGGCGCCGCTGCGGCGGCCTGGGCAGCACCGGCGGCCATCGTCAGGGCAGCCAGGGCAGCCAGGGCCACGGTCACGGCATTCGGCCGGGTGTTCATCAGCGTCGTCATGTCGGTCTTTCCTCGTTCTTTGTTCGTTGTTGCAGGTTCGGGGTGGCCGCGCTCAGGGCGGTCAGCGTGCCGCGCGTGGGGCTGGCTGCGTGGCAGCGCGCACCGCCGCCACGGTGGCCTTCACGATCAACTCAACCCCGGCCCGGCCCAGTTCGGCCGTGGCCCGTGCCGGGTCGCCGGCCACGCCGTTGTCGGGATGTTGTGCCGAAGCCGCTTGCGCCAGCCTGTCGGCGCGCACCAGCGCCGGGTCCAGCGCCAGGGTCAGCGCGGTGTCGGCCAGGCCCGCGTGGGTACCGATTTCAGCCGCCGTGTAGCCCTGCGACTTCAGCACTTGCGCATAGCCGGAAGCGGCGGCGCGATAGTACTCGGGCAGGCTGTGTACGCGGCAGTTGAACCGGGCCGCCCACTCGCGGTTCACCGTGGCTGCGACGCGGTCCAGGCTGGCACGGTAGCCGCCGTGGTCGCCCAGCAAGACGATGTGGCAAAAACCATGGGCGCGCAGGCTGCGCGCGGCACCCGCCAGCAGGCTTTCGAAGGCCGGCTCGGGGATGCTCAGCGTGCCGGCCCAGCGCATGTGCTGGGTCGGCGGCGTGATGCTGCCTTCGGGCACATAGGCCAGCACGGGCGCCACGATGGCGTCACCCAGTTGCTGCGCAACGCGCACCGCCAGCAAGTGCGCCCGCACGTTGTGCTTGCCCAGGGCCATGTGCGGCCCGTTCTGCTCGGTGCCGCCTATGGGCAGCAGCGCCGTGGTGGCGCCGTCGGCGATGCGCGCGCGCAATTCGAAGGACGTCAAATCTTCCAGTTGCACCGAAGCCGAAGCCGCCGCCGCAACCGGCGCCTGCAGCACGGCCAACAGCAGCGCGCCGAACAGCGCAAGGCTGCCGGCCGCGCGCCAGGCGCCCTGACCAAGCGTAGTCGAGTGGGGCCGCACGCTAGTCGTCATCGCCCGACAGCAAACCGCCCAGCAGACCGCCACCCAGCACGCTGCCAGCGGCGGCCACACCCAGCATGCCGCCCTCTTCCTTGCGCCCGCCCAATTGCGGCGCGGCCGCGAACACGCGCGAGGCCAGCCGGCTGAAAGGCAGGCTTTGCAGCCACAGCGTGCCCGGCCCGGTGAGGCGCGCCAGGAACAGGCCTTCACCGCCGAAGAGCGCGGTTTTCACCTTGCCGACGTACTGGATGTCGAAGTCCACCGTGGGCGTGTAGGCCACCAGGCAGCCGGTGTCCACCAACAGGGTTTCACCGGGCTGCAGTTCACGGCGCACGATGGTGCCGCCCGCGTGCACGAAGGCCAGGCCGTCGCCTTCCAGCTTCTGCATCACGAAGCCTTCGCCGCCGAAAAAACCGGCACCCAGCTTGCGCTGGAAGGCGATGCCCAGCGACACCCCGCGCGCGGCACACAGAAAGGCCGACTTCTGGCAGATCAGCGTACCGCCCAGCTGGCGCAAATCCATAGGCAGGATCTTGCCCGGGTAGGGCGCGGCGAAGGCCACCCGCGCCTTGCGGGCGCCCTGGTTGACATAGACGGTGGTGAACAGCGATTCGCCGGTCACCAGGCGCTTGCCGGCGCTGAGCAACTTGTCGAAGAGGCCCCCGCCGCCCACGCCGCTGGCGTCACCGAATACGGTGTCCATGCTGATGCCAGACTCCATGAAGAACAGGCTGCCGGCCTCGCCGACGGCGGCCTCGCCGGGGTCGAGTTCGACCTCGACGAACTGCATCTCGCTGCCCTTGATCTCGTAGTCCACCACGTCCATCGCCATCGCGCCTGCCCTTGCTCCCGACCTATCGGTGCCGAATGCTAACGAAGTGGCGCCGGCTTGCGCGGTAGCAAGCGGTTGCAAAGCCAAACGTCCTGAGGGCTGCGCAGGCGCCATGCACTGATCACAATTGCGGCCGATGAGCAGCTTTGCCGACGTTCTGATCTTTGCCAGCGCCGCGCTGGCCGTGGCCTCGGGCGCCATGACCGCTTTCGGCCTGCGCCGGCAGCGTTATGCCGGCTGGCTGTGGTGGGTGGCCGCGATGTGGCTGATCACCCTGGGCACGCTGCTGGGCGCGCTGCTGCCGGGGCCGGCCAGCGCCCTGCTGGCGGAACCGCTGCTGCTGCAGTGGCCGCTGACCACCCTGATCGGCCTGCGGCGATTCCAACCGCGCCAAGCTTGGCCGGGCAGCGAGCGCACCGACTGGACCTTGCTGGTCGGCGCCTCAGTCGGCGCGGCGCTGGGTGGCCTGCTGCCTAGCGCCGACGGCGCCAGCCTGGTGATGGCCTGCGGCCTGCTCGTCCCCCTGTACACGGCCGCGGTGTTGTTCATGGCACCCAGCGGCCGCGACGCCACGCCGCTCTACGGCCTGGGCGCGGTGATGGCGCTGGCTGCCTTCGGCCCAGGCCTGGCCAGCCTGCCCGGCGCCGACCCGAACTGGGCGCTGCAGGCGCGCGCGGCGGCGGCGGCGCTCGGCGGCATCGTGCTGGCCTCGGTGGCGCAAACCCTGGTTTGCGAGCGCACCGAAAGGCAGTTGCGTGAATCACGCCGCCGCCTGCGCACGCTGGCCAACCTGGACGCCCTGACCCAGGTGCCCAACCGCCGCCACTTCCACGAACTGGCCGAACTGGCGCTGACCCAAGACCCGCCGGGCAGCGCCGTGCTGTTGATGTTCGACGTGGACCACTTCAAACAGATCAACGACCACCTGGGCCACGCCGCCGGCGACCGCGCGCTGTGCCTGGTGTCAGGCAGTGTGCTGGAACACCTGCGCGCGCCCGACGTGGCCGGCCGCCACGGCGGCGACGAATTCGTGCTGCTGCTGCGCCGCGCCGCCACCCACGACGCCATGGGCGTGGCGGCGCGCATCGTGGCCGAGGTGCAGCAACGCAGCGTCGTCCACCAGTTGCCCCAGCTCAGTCTGAGCTTCGGCCTGGTGCAGGTGGGCGCCAACGAGACCATCGCCAGCGCCAT
>JAYVBO010000690.1:0-2214 GCA_043750435.1 Betaproteobacteria bacterium
TCCAGCTTGCGCAGGCCGCAGCAGGCCTTGCGCAAGTCGATGCTTTGCCGCATGGCCAGTTCGCCGTGGTCGCGCACGAACTGCAGCACCGCTTCAGCCTGCGGCAGCCAGCGTTCAACCTGCAGGCCGTAGCGCTGTTCCAGGCGCGGAATCAGCGCCAGAGTTTCGGCGTGCAGACGGCCGGTTTCCAGGGTGGCCAGCGCGATGGGCAGCTGGTGGCGGGCGATGAGATCCGCGATGACCATGTCTTCCACGCCCAGGCTGGTGGTCAGCACCACGCGGCCGGGGTGGGCCGCAGCAGCGGCCTTCAACACGGCCACGGCCGAGGCCACGCGGTCTGCATAGCCCGGCTGGGCGCGGGCATACAGATCGGTGGCGCTGCTCATGCGGCGGCTCCGGCCTGGCCGCGCTCGGGCGGCACGGTCTGGTAGTGGTTGTCGAAGTAGCCCAAAGCGCGCTGGGCGGTTTCCAACTGCTGGTCGGCGCGCATCTGCACGGCGTCGAAGCCGCAGCGGCGCAGCAGCGGCAGCATGTCGGCCAGCACCTCGCCGGTGGCGCGGATCTCGCCGGTGTAGCGCAGCCGCGCGCGCAACAGCACGGCCTGTGAATAAGCGCGGCCGTCGGTCCATTTCGGGAACTGCAGCACCACCACGGGGTGGCGCTGTATCTCTTCGGCGCGCAGCAGCACGTCGACGTGGTTGTCGAGCAGCAGGGCGCCTTCGGGCAGCGCGGCTTGGGTGGCGATGAATTGCATCAGGGGCTCCTGGTTCAGGCCACGGCGGCGGTGCTGCGCCGCACCGCGTCGGCGGCATGGCGGAAGGGCAGGGGGCCCAGGCGGCGCGCGGTAGCGATGAAACGCTCACCGGCCTGGCGTTCACGCAGATACGTGGCAATGACGGCTTCGATCACGTCGGGCACTTCGTCGGCCGCGAAGGACGGGCCGATGACCTTGCCGGCCAGCGCCGCGCCGCTGAGCGTGCTGCCGTCGGCCCCGGCCACTGAAATCTGGTACCACTCGCGGCCGTCCTTGTCGACGCCCAGCACGCCGATGTGGCCGCTGTGGTGGTGGCCGCAGCTGTTGATGCAGCCACTGATGTGCAGGTCGATGTCGCCGATGTCGTGCAGTTCGTCCAGGTCGTCGAAACGCTCGGTGATGGCCGCGGCGATGGGGATGGAGCGGGCGTTCGCCAGCGCGCACAGGTCGCCGCCGGGGCAGGCAATCATGTCGGTCAGCAGGCCGATGTTGGGCGTGGCGAAACCGTCTTCGCGGGCATCCAGCCACAGCGCGCGCAGGTCGCTGGCCCGCACCCAGGGCAGCAGCAGGTTCTGCTCGTGGGTGACGCGCATTTCGCCCTGGCTGTAGCGCTCGGCCAGCGCGGCGGCGGCTTCCATCTGGTCGGCCGTCACGTCACCCGGCGGCAGGCCGGGGCGCTTCAAGGAAAGCGTCACCGCGCGCAGTCCCGGCAGGCGGTGGGCCTGCACATTGCGCTCGAGCCAGCGGGTGTAGGCGGGCAGGGCTTCGCCGGCCGGCTTGGTGGCTTCGTCGGCTGCGATCAGCGGGTCGGCAAAGCTGGCCGACACGCGGTCGAGTTCGGCCTGCGGTATCAGCGGCGTCACGCCATCGGCCAGCAGGTTTTCGAATTCGGCGTTCACCGCATCGACGAACTTCTGGCCCTCGGCCTTGACCAAGATCTTGATGCGCGCCTTGTACAGGTTGTCGCGCCGGCCATAGAGGTTGTAGACGCGGACCACGGCCTCGATGTAGACCAGGATCTGCTGCCACGGCAGGAAGCTGCGGAACAGCGTGGCGATGACCGGCGTGCGGCCCATGCCGCCCCCCACGGCGACGCGAAAGCCCACTTCGCCCGCTGCATTGCGGTGCAGCTTCAGGCCGATGTCATGCCAGTCGGTGGCGGCGCGGTCTTCGCGGGCACCCGTGACGGCCAGCTTGAACTTGCGCGGCAGGAAAGCGAATTCGGGGTGCAAGGTGCTCCACTGGCGCAAGATTTCGCAGTAAGGACGCGGGTCGACGTCTTCGTCGGGCGCGATGCCGGCCAACGAGTCGCTGGTGATGTTGCGGATGCAGTTGCCGCTGGTCTGGATGCCATGCAGGTCCACGTCGGCCAGCAGGTCCATCACGTCGGCGGACTGGCTCAGCGGGATCCAGTTGAACTGCAAGTTCTGGCGCGTGCTGAAGTGCCCGAATCCGCCGCG
>JAYVBO010000691.1:0-5152 GCA_043750435.1 Betaproteobacteria bacterium
GGTGACCGCGCACGTTAAGGGGCCATCACCCCAATGGGGGAGCCCCAAATGGGTGCGCACCAACGAGGTGCTGGCGTGGTGCATCCGAGATTTCAAGAATGCCGTGACTCCACCACCCAACGGCAAACAACATGACCCTGGCCACCGTCCGCAGCCGCGCCCTCGACGGCTTGAACGCCCCTGCTGTGCAGGTGGAAGTGCAGCTGGCCAACGGCCTGCCCAGCTTCACGCTGGTCGGCCTGGCCGACACCGAGGTGAAAGAGTCACGCGAACGGGTGCGGGCCGCCCTGCAACAAAGTGGATTCACCTTTCCCCACAACAAGCGCATCACCGTGAGCCTGGCGCCGGCCGACCTGCCCAAGGAGTCGGGCCGTTTCGACCTGCCCATCGCACTGGGCATCCTGGCTGCCGCCGGCTTGCTGGACACCACGCGGCTGGCGGCCTGCGAATTCGCCGGCGAACTGTCGCTGTCGGGCGAACTGCGCGCGGTGCGCGGCGCGCTGGCGCTGGGCCTGGCCGCCCACCGCGAAGGCGGCGGCCGCACCTTGGTGCTGCCCGAGTCCAGCGCCTGCATTGCCGCCCAGGTGGGCGGGCTGGACGTGCGCGGCGCCGGCACGCTGGCCGAGGTGGTGGCCGCCCTGATGCCCGGCGACGACACCCAGCCGCTGCCCGCCGCCGAAGCCCCGCCGCTGGCCGCCGCCCCGCCGGGCCCCGACCTGCGCGAGGTGAAGGGCCAGGCCGGCGCCAAGCGGGCGTTGGAAATTGCGGCGGCGGGCGGCCACAGCCTGCTGCTGGTCGGGCCGCCGGGCACCGGCAAGTCCATGCTGGCGCAGCGCCTGCCCGGCTTGCTGCCGCCGCTGACTGACGACGAAGCCCTGGCCAGTGCCGCGCTGCGCGGCCTGACGGCCCATGCCGAAGCAGCGCCCACCCACCGCGGCCGTCCGGTGCGGGCGCCCCACCACACGGCCAGCGCGGTGGCGCTGGTGGGTGGCGGTTCACCGCCGCGCCCGGGTGAAATCTCGCTGGCCCACGGCGGTGTGCTGTTCCTGGACGAACTGCCCGAGTTCCCACGCGCCGCCCTGGAAGCGCTGCGCGAACCGCTGGAAACCGGCCGCGTCACGATTTCCCGCGCGGCGCGCCAGGCGTCGTTCCCGGCCTGCTTTCAGCTGGTGGCGGCGATGAACCCCTGCCCTTGTGGCTGGCTGGGTTCACCGCTGGGCGTGGGCAAGGCCTGCCGCTGCACGCCCGAGGCGGTGGCGCGCTACCAGGGCAAGTTGTCGGGTCCGCTGCTCGACCGCATCGACCTGCAGGTGGAAGTGCTGGCCGCGCGCCCCGAAGAAATGCTGGCCGCGCCCGAGGGCGAACTGAGCGCCGTGGTGGCCGTTCGCGTGGCCCTTGCCCGCGAACTGCAGACGCGGCGCCAGGGCGTGCCGAACGCGATGCTGGAAGCCGGCCACATCGACGCCATCTGCGTTCTCGACGAAGCGGTCGCCAACTTCTTGCGCATGGCTGCGCAACGCCTGGGCTGGTCGGGCCGGCGTTTGCACCGCTGCCTGAAAGTGGCGCGCACCATCGCCGACCTGGCCGGCAGCGAACGCATCGCCACGCTGCATCTGGCCGAAGCACTGCAGTTGCAGCGCGTTCTGGCCGGCTGAATCGGCGCGGCTAGAACGCCGCCCAGCGCGCCGCGTCGAAGCCGACTGTGATGCGCCCGTCGCCCCATTCCACCACCGGGCGCTTGATGACGCTGGCCTGTTTCAGCATCAGCGCGCGGGCCGATGGCGCGTCGATGACGGCGGTACGGTCGGCCTCATCCAGCTTGCGCCAGGTCGTGCCCTTGCGGTTCAGCAGCTGTTCCCAGCCCGCTGCGGCCAGCCAGGCGCCGAGCCGTTCGGGCGGCACGCCGGCTTGTCTGAAGTCGTGGAAGGTGGCGTCGTGGCCGTGCTCGGCCAGCCAGGCGCGGGCGCGCTTCACCGTGTCGCAGTTGGGAATGCCGTAAAGGACCATGGGCAGGCTTTCGGGTTCAGGCGGTTTCAGATCGCCAGCGGGTCGATGTCGACCGCCCAGCGTATCAAGCCCTTGTGCCGCCCGCGCAGGGCGTGCAGCCCGGGCAGCCAGGCCGCCAGCATGCGCTGCAGGGCCACGCGCGAAGGCGATTCCACCAGCATCTGCATGCGTTCGACATCGGCCAGCTTGGACAGGTGCGGCGGCACCACGGGGTAGACCGTCACGCCCGGGTGTGCACTGGCCAATGCCGCCGCCTCATGCAGGAAGGCGGCCGCCACATCGGCGCTGCGGGCGTCGGCGCGCAGCAGCGCCAGGCTGGCGAAGGGCGGCAGGCCGGCGGCCAGGCGGTCGGCCAGCTGGCTGGTGGCGAAGGCCACGTAGTCATGCGCCTTCAACGCGGCGTAGAGCGGGTGGGTGGCGTTCCAGCTCTGCACCCACATTTCGCTGGCAGCGGCTTGCGCGGCGTCGCGGCCGGCGCGACCGGCGGCCTGCATCAGCAGCGCGAACAAACGTTCGGGGGCGCGGAAATCGCTGCTGAACAGCGCCCCGTCGGGGTTGACGGCGGCCACCAGCGTGACGCGGCGGAAGTCGTGGCCCTTGGCCAGCATCTGGGTGCCGACCAGGATGTCCACCTCGCCGGCGTGCACCGCCTGCAGTTGCGCTTCCAGCGCCCCCACGCCGCGCGTGCTGTCGGCGTCCAGGCGGGCGATGCGCGCGGTGGGCAGCAGCACGGCCAGTTGTTCCTGCAGTTTTTCGGTGCCCCGGCCTATCGGCGCAATGTCCAGGTTGCCGCAGTCGGGGCAGGCGCGCGGCACGCGTTCGCTCAGGCCGCAGTGGTGGCAGCGCAGCGTGCGGTCGCCCTTGTGGAAGACGCGCCAGGCGCTGCAATGCGGGCAGCCGCTTTTCCAGCTGCAGGCGCTGCAGTGCAGCACCGGCGCGTAGCCGCGGCGGTTCAGCAGCAGCAGGCTTTGTTCGCCGCGTGCCAGGCGGGCTTCCACGGCGGCCAGCAAGGGCGGCGCCAGCACGCGTTCACTGCCGGCGGCCACCTGCGGCAGGGTGGTCATGTCCACCAGGCGCACGCGGGGCATGGCGCCGCCGCCGATGCGGCTGGGCATGGGCACGCGCTGGTAGCGCCCTTCCAGCGCGCGCTGCCAGCTTTCCAGCGAAGGCGTGGCCGAGCCCAGCAGCACCGTCACACCTTGGCGGTGGGCGCGCCAGACGGCCAGGTCGCGGGCCGAGTAGCGCGCGCCTTCTTGCTGCTTGAAGGACGGGTCGTGTTCTTCGTCGACCACGATCAAGCCCAGGCGCGGCATCGACGCGAACACCGCCAGCCGCGTGCCCAGCACCAAGTCGGCGCGGCCCAGATGCGCCAGCAGCCAGTGGCGCAGGCGCTGAGCGGGTGTCAGCCCGCTGTGCAGGCTGACCAGCACGCGGCCCGGGAAGCGCTCGGCGAAGCGGGCTTCCAGCTGCGGCGTGAGGTTGATCTCGGGCACCAGCACCAGCGCCTGCTGGCCGCGCGCCAAGGCGTCGGCGGCGGCGCGCAGGTAAACCTCGGTCTTGCCGCTGCCGGTGGCGCCGTGCAGCAGCACCGGCAGGCGGGCGGCGGCGATGGCGGTCAGCGCCACTTGCTGTTCGGCCGTCAGTTCGGGCAACGCGGGGTCGGCCACCGCAGGCGGCGCTTCCAGCTTTTGCAGCCGCGCCAGGCGCCGCGCCAGCTGGGTGTCGTCCAGCTTGCGCAATTCGGGCGGCAGCACGGCCAGCGCCAGTTCGCCCACGCCGCGCTGGTAGTAGGCGGCAGCAAAGTCCACCAAAGCCCGCCATTCGGCGCCCAGCGGGGGCAGCGAGGCCAGCGCCTGGGTGATGCCGCGCAGCTCAACCGGCGCCGGCTCGGCGTCGTCGGGCTGCGTCCAGACCAGCCCGGCGACCTCGCGCCGACCCAGCGGCACGCGCACCAGCGTGCCGGACGGCAAGGCTTCGGGATGGCTGTAGTCCAGCAAGCCGCCGACGGCCGAATGGCGCGGCGTTTCCACCGCCACAGCCAGATTCAACAGGTCGGCCATCGAAGAATGATCAGCAGGTTAAGCACGTAATCTCGGCTCAACTTCAAGGAATGAACGCAAGTGCATGATTGAAAAGGACTTTTCCAGTTGCCCACGAAATCTGTGGATAACTTTGTGCAAAAGCTGCGCTCAGACGCGCCAAGTGCTTGATTCTTCGTGCCTCCGCTTGCTGTGCCTCATTTGGCGGCAGCGCTGGGAGTGATTGCAAATCAAGCACTTAGCACAGATTACGGCGGTTTTTGGCGGTTTGGACCGGTGGAC
Organism: Betaproteobacteria bacterium; assembly: GCA_043750435.1. Lineage (GTDB taxonomy): Bacteria > Pseudomonadota > Gammaproteobacteria > Burkholderiales > Burkholderiaceae_C > Rubrivivax. The sequence continues at coordinate 4,329 of JAYVBO010000691.1, forward strand.
AGGTCGCGTAGAGGCCAGATCCGTATTTTGGGGATAAGTCAAGCCTTGCCAGCCATTTCGCGGACTTTTTTGCCTGGCACCGAAGGCGCCCGCTCGGATCTCCACCGCCGACGGGCTAACTGCGAAGTGCTTGCTCACGACGGACGGCCTTCAGCCGCTCGCCGGCCCGGTTTGCAGGCCTCAGGCCGGCGCGCGCAGGCGGCGCGAATGGGCGTGCACCGCCTCGCACAAGGCCGCCACGCTTTCGGGCGGCGTGTACTGGCTGATGCCGTGGCCCAGGTTGAAGATGTGGCCGTCCCAGCCCCCATCTTGTCCGGCGCCGTCCCTTTGCGGGCGGCCAAAGCTGTCCAGCACCGCCACGCCTTCGCGGGCGATGACCTCGGGCGGCGCAAACAGCACGTTGGGGTCCAGATTGCCCTGCAGGGCCACGCGGCTGCCCACCGCAGCCCGAGCGGCACCCAGGTTGACGGTCCAGTCCAGGCCGACGACATCGGCGCCGCAGGCGGCGATGTCTTGCAGCCAGGGCCCGCCGCCTTTGGTGAAGGCGATGACCGGCACGCGGGCGCCGTCCTTCTCACGGGTGAGGCCGGCCACCACCTGACGGGTGTAGTCCAGGCTGAAACGCTGGAAAGCGCCGTCGGCCAGCACGCCGCCCCAGCTGTCGAAAATCATCACGGCCTGGGCGCCGGCTTCAATTTGTGCGTTCAGGTAGGCCGTCACGGCCTGCGCATTGACGGCCAGGATGCGGTGCATCAGGTCAGGCCGGCTGTAGAGCATGGTCTTGATCAGCCGGTAGTCGCTGGAGCCCGCACCTTCAACCATGT
>JAYVBO010000692.1:0-5150 GCA_043750435.1 Betaproteobacteria bacterium
GGGCAGTGGCGCTGGCTGGACGCGCCGGTTGGCGCTTGAGTCCCGCACGCCGACCCACCAAGGAATCCTGTGAAGCGACTGGCTGTCGTCGTGCAACGCTACGGCGAGAAGATCAATGGCGGCGCCGAACTGCACGCGCGCCTGCTGACCGAACGCCTGGTGCAGCACTACGACGTGGAAGTGCTGACCAGTTGCGCCCATGACTACACCGACTGGGCCATGGTCTACCCGCCCGGCCCCTGCCTGGTCAACGGCGTGCGCGTGCTGCGTTTCCCGCAGCCGCTGCGCAACGACATCGGCCGCGCCCGCGTGCCGCTGATGCACAAGCTGCGCTTCAAACTGCGCCGCCTGCTGGGCCTGCTGCCAGGCGCGCGCGTGCTGCCGCCCAATGGCGACCCGCTGCACGACGGCGTCGATTTCCTGCGCCGCCAGGGCCCGCACTGCGAAGCGCTGTTCCAGCACCTCGCCGACTCAACCGAGCGCTACGACGCCGTCATCTTCTACACCGCGCTCTACGAACCCAGCGCGCGCGGCGTGCAGGTCTGGGGCCGGCGCAGCCTGCTGCTGCCGCTGTTGCACGACGAAAAGCCCATGTACCTGCCGGTCTTCGGCACGGTGCTGCGCAGCGCCGGCGCGCTGATCTTCCAGACCGAAGCCGAACGCGTGCTGGCGGCGCGCATGTACGGCATCGACACGCAGGGTGCGGTGGTGGCGGCCCTGGGCATGGACGTGCAGGTGCCCAGCGCCAGCGCCGTGGCCGAGGTGCTGACGCGCTACGGTTTGACGCCCGGCTATCTGATCTATGTCGGGCGCATCGACGTGGCCAAGGGCTGCGACGAACTGCTGGCGGTCTTCCAGGCCCACGCCCGCAGCGACCCGTCGGCACGGCTGGTGATGGTGGGCCAGGCCATCATGCAGATCCCCGACGACCCGCGCATCGTGGGCACCGGCTTCATCAGCGAGGCCGACCGCAATGCGCTGATCGCCGGCGCGGCCGCGCTGGTCATCCCCTCACGCTACGAAAGCTTGTCGATGGTGCTGCTGGAAGCGATGCTGCTGCGCACGCCGGTCATCGCCAACGGCGCTTGCGGCGTGCTGGCCGAACATGTGCAGAACAGCGGTGCCGGCCTGGCCTACCGCAGCCGGCGCCAATTGCGCGCTGCGCTGCGCGACATGGCCGCCTTGCCCGCCGGCGAACGCCAGCGCCTGGGTGACTTGGCCGCCGCCTACGTGCAGCGCCTGTACACCTGGCCGCATGTGCTGGCGCAATACGCGCAGGCCTTGGACCGGGTCAGCCTGAACCCGCCGGCCGATCAGGCGCGGGCCAGCACCACCAGCTGATTCGGCGACAGGTCCAGCCCGCGCGGCAGGCCGTACATCTTGCGCAGCCGCCATTCGAAACGGCGGCGTGACCAGGCGGCCACCGCCGCGCCCAGGCGGCGCGATGACGGCTGTTCACGCCAGGGCAAGGTCTCGCCGCTGTGGGTGATGCGCAGGCCGCAGGCCGTGCACAGCTGGCGCACCTTCGACAGCCCCAGCGCATGCACATGGGTCAGGTCGCCATGCTGCATCCACAGGCCGAAAGGCGACTCGCCATTCGGGAAGCGCAGCAGCAGCCGCCCGCCCGGTGCCAGTCGGGTCAACAAGCGTTCGACGAAGGGCTGCAGATCGGCCACGGGGATGTGTTCCAGCACGTCGAATGCGGCGATCAGATCGAAGTGAAGCGGCGCGCCGATGCGGTCCACATCGACAGCGGCTTCAAAGCCCGCGGCAACGGCCCGTTCGACCAATTGCGGGTTGGCTTCGACACCGCAGACCGCATGCCCGCCGGCCCGCAGCCAGCCCATGAAGCCACCGTTGCCGTAGCCGATTTCCAGCACCCGCAGCGGCGTGGTCAGGTCGCAGCCAGCGCGCTGCAAATGCCAGCGGTAGTAGCGGTCGTCATAGGGCGAATGGCGACCGAAGTCGGCAGGCGCCCAGTTCTTCCAGCTGGCGTAGGGGTCGGTGGGCGTTGTCATCGGGTGCATTTCATTGTGCCAGCCGGTGTGGCGCGGCCACGCCGATACACTGCCCGCCGATGAATGAACGCCCTGTCCGTCCCGAACGCCGCATCGGCATCAGCCTGGGCAATATCGGTGCCCTGCACGACGGCCTGGGCGAGTTCTCGTTGCAGATCGGCCAGCGCATCGCGGCCGTGGCGCCGGCCTGGCGCGAAGCGCACGGCATCCACATCGACTTCCACCTGCGCGAAAAACTCGACGGTCTGTTCGGGCCTGAGGTGGGCTACCTGCATGTCAACCGCTGGCAGCGCGTGCGCCATGTGCGGCCGCAGCCCTACGCGCTGTGGCACAGCCTGCACCAGTTGAACAAGAACCTGCCGCCGAACATGGAGACCGGCAGCCACGCGCGGGTGGTGACGGTGCACGACCTGAACTATTTGATCGGCCGCAACGCCTTTTCAACCTGGCGCCACCACCGCCGCACACTGGCGCTGATGCGCCGCACCGACGAGGTGGTGGCCATCAGCCAGTACACCGCCGACGACGTGCGCCGCCAGCTGGGCTGGACCGGTCCGCTGCAGGTCATCCACAACGGTGCGCGCAGTTTTGTCGATGCACCGCGCGAGCCGCTGCCCGGCTGGGCGCTGGACGACACACGGCCTTTTCTGTACCACCTGAGCCGCATGTCGCCGTCGAAGAACCCGCAGGCCATCATCGAGCTGGCGCGTGCGTGGCCCGAGATGAACTTCGTGCTCTGCGGCCCGCCCAGCGACGACGCGAAGCACTTGCGCGCAACCGTGCAACTGCCCAATCTGCAAATCCACCTGGGCATCAACGACGCGCAGAAGGCCTGGGCCTACGCCCAGTGCACAGGCTTTTTGTTTCCGTCTTTGACCGAGGGCTTCGGCCTGCCGCCCATCGAGGCCATGCACTTCGGCAAGCCGGTGTTTCTGGCGCGCCGCACCTGCCTGCCCGAGATCGGTGGCACGGCGGCCGATTACTTCGATGACTTCGACCCGACCACGATGCGCGCCGACGTCGAGCAGGGCCTGGCGCGCCATGCGCAGCCCGGCCGCGCCCAGGCCATCCGCCAGCACGCGGCGCAGTTCGACTGGGACCGTGCGGCCGGCGCCTACCTGGCGCTGTACCGGCGTTTGCTGGGGCTGCCGCCGGGATAATCCACCGCATGCAGATCCACCGCAGCCCTCACCTGAACGGTGCCGACGTCCCGGCCGGCTGCGCCGTGACCATCGGCAATTTCGACGGCGTGCACCGCGGCCACCAGGCCATGCTGGCGTTGCTGACCAGCGAGGCCCGCCACCGCGGCCTGCCCGCCTGCGTGCTGACTTTCGAACCCCACCCGCGCGACCATTTCGCGCGCCTGGCCGGCAAGCCCGAGCTGGCGCCGCCGCGCATTGCCACGCTGCGCGACAAGCTCATCGAATTGCAACGCTGCGGCATAGACCATGTGGTGGTGCAGCGCTTCGACGCCGCCTTTGCGGCGATGTCGCCGCAGGCCTTCATCGGCGACGTGCTGCAGCAGGGTCTGCGCGCCCGATACCTGCTGGTCGGTGATGACTTCAACTTCGGCGCCAAACGGGCCGGCAACTACGCCATGCTGGACGCCGCAGGTGCCGAACATGGCTTCGATGTGGCGCGGATGCTGAGCTACGAGGTGCACGGCCTGCGCGTTTCCAGTTCAGCCGTGCGCGAGGCCCTGCGCAGCGGCGATATGGCGCGTGCCGAGGCGCTGCTGGGCCGGCCCTACGCCATCAGCGGCCACGTGGTGCATGGCGCCAAGCTGGGCCGCGACCTGGGCTTTCGCACGCTGAACCTGCGCTTCGGCCACCCGCGCCCTGCCATCAGCGGCATCTTCGTCGTGCGCGTGCACGGCCTGACCGACGAGCCGCTGCCGGCGGTGGCCAGCCTGGGTGTGCGGCCGACGGTGGAGGACAACGGCCGCGTGCTGCTGGAAGTGCACTGCCTGGACTGGCCAGCCAGCCTGGGCCGCGACGGTGGCTACGGCCGCTGCGTGCGGGTGGAACTGCTGCACAAACTGCACGACGAACTGAAGTACGACGGCCTGGAGGCGCTGCGGGCCGGCATCGCACGGGACACCCGCGATGCGGTGCAGTGGTGGCAGCAACACGGCCTGGCGCTGCCGCTGGGCGGCGCGCCGGTCTAGCGCCTAGAAACGCCAGCCCAGGCCGCCGCCGAGGCCCCAGCCGTTGCGGCTGCTCGTCATGGGGCTGTTGGCGGCGCCACCCAGCAGGCGCGACGCGTTGAAGCTGGCCACCGCCACCCAGTCGCGGTCCAGGTCATGGCGCAGGCCCACGCCGACGTTCATGTCGCGCAGGCCGGCCCGCGCTTCAAACGCCGGGTAGATCGAGCGCGCGGCTTGCTGGGGCGTGATGCCGTAGTAGGCCTGCATGTAGCGGGCGTCGCCCGCCGTCAGGCTGGCCGACAGGCTCAGCGTGGTGGCCTTGTCCAGGTGCCTCTCCCAGACGCCGCTGATGTCGCCCACGCCGCCGTTGCCGCGACCCGCCACGTCGGCATTCCAGGCCGCGCCCAGGCGCCAGGGGCCCTTGAAGTCCCAGGACACCGCCATGCGTGCCCGCAGTGTTTTCTGGATGTTGCCCAGGCCGGCGTAGGCCGGGCTGCTGTTCTCGCTGCGGCCGTTGTCGTAGCGCAAGGACAGGCTGGCCGCCAGCCGCTCGCCGCGCAGCACGTCCACCCCCAAACCGCCCGCCACCACTTCGCTGCGCCGCGGTGCAAAGCCGCTGGCGTTGGTGATGGTGAAGCGGCCATAGCGCAGGTAGAAGGCCGGGCCGCTGCGGATGGAACGCCGGGCGGCGCCGGGGTAACGCGGGCGGTAGTTGGTGGTCAGGCCGATCACGCGGTCCCAGGTGGGCGCGGCAGTGGGTGCCGCTTCGGGCGCGGCCTCACCCTCGGTGCGGCCGCTGGCGTTGTGGGGGGCTCCAGGGAGGTCGCCGGAGGCCTGGCTGACGGTTTCAGCACGGTCCGCCACGGCAGCGTCCTGGGTTTGCGCATGCAAGGCCAGGGGCAGCAATGAGGTGGCGAGACTCAAGTAGATGGGCAGTTTCACAGGCGCAATCGGCAGCGGTCGCTAAAATCATCGTCATGCAACCG
>JAYVBO010000693.1:0-11881 GCA_043750435.1 Betaproteobacteria bacterium
TGCGCGAGGGCGTCTTTGAAGCCCGAGAAGTGCTGGCCAAGCACGATGAAAACTACATGCCCCCAGAGGCCGCAGAAGCGCTCAAGCGCGCCGGTGAAATGAACGGCAAGGTGGCAGCCTCGGTAGTAGCGGAGCCCAAGCCATGATTCCTGAAATTGGTCATTTTTTGCTGTGGATTGGTTTGGGTGTCGCCATCATCCTCGGCACGCTGCCGATGGTCGGTGCGGCGCGTTCAAACACGGCCTGGATGGCGCTGGCGAGGCCCGCTTCCTACACCCTGTTTATGTTGGTCGTGTTGGCGTTCGGCTGCCTCGCGGCCTCGTTCGTTCGACATGACTTTTCAGTACTTTATGTCGCGTCCAATTCGAATTCAGCGCTGCCGCTGGAATACCGCATCGCCGCTGTCTGGGGCGGGCACGAGGGTTCGTTGTTGCTTTGGCTGCTGATGCTCTGCGGGTGGATGGTCGCCGTGGCGCGCTTTAGCCGGCACCTGCCATTACCCGTCCTGGCCCGCACGCTTGCGGTGATGGGGCTGATCAGCGTGGGTTTCCTTCTGTTCACCCTGGCCACGTCCAACCCGTTTGAGCGCCTGTTTCCGGTGCCAGCCGATGGACGCGATCTGAATCCATTGCTGCAGGATCCTGGCATGGTGTTCCATCCGCCCCTGCTGTATATGGGCTATGTCGGTTTTTCGGTGGCCTTTGCTTTTGCCATTGCCGCGTTGATTGGAGGCAATCTGGACGCCACCTGGGCGCGCTGGACACGGCCCTGGACAAACATCGCGTGGATGTTCCTGACCATCGGCATCGGCTTGGGCAGCTGGTGGGCCTACTATGAACTTGGGTGGGGTGGCTGGTGGTTTTGGGATCCGGTTGAAAACGCTTCCTTCATGCCCTGGCTGGTCGGAACAGCCTTGATTCATTCGCTGGCCGTGACGGAAAAGCGGGGCAGCTTCAAGTCATGGACCGTGTTGCTGGCCATCATGGCGTTCTCGCTGTCGCTGCTGGGCACTTTCCTGGTCCGCTCGGGCGTGTTGTCTTCGGTACACGCCTTCGCCACCGACCCCAAGCGCGGCCTCTTCATCCTGGCCTTTCTGGTCATCGTCATCGGCAGCAGCCTGGCGCTGTTCGCTTGGCGCGCACCCAAGGTCGGCCTGGGCCAGCGCTTCGGTTTGTTCTCACGCGAATCGCTGCTGCTGGTCAACAACATGATGCTGGCCGTGGCCTGCGGCGCGGTGCTGCTGGGCACGCTCTACCCGCTGTTGCTGGACGCCCTGGGCATGGGCAAGATCAGCGTCGGCCCGCCCTATTTCGACTCGGTGTTTGCGCTGTTGATGGCGCCGCTGGTGCTGGTGATGGGCATAGGCCCGCTGACCCGCTGGAAGCACGATGAAATCGGCCCGCTGCTCAAGCGCTTGAGCCCGGCACTGGTCATCGCGCTGGTCGCCGCTTTGGGTGTCGGCGCCTGGGCCGGCCGCATCAGCCTGATGACCACCGGCGGCCTGCTGATGGCCTTCTGGATCGTCGCCACGCTGGGCGTGGACCTGAAGGCGCGGCTGCTGCCGGCTGGCGGCAGCTTCAAGCAAGTCGGCCACCGCGCCGGCCAGATGCCGCTGGCCCTGTGGGGCATGTTGGCCGCCCACCTGGGCGTGGCCGCCTTCGCGTTCGGTGTTGCCATGGTCAAGACCTACGAGACCGAGCGCGATGTGAAGATGGGCCCGGGCGACAGCACCGAAATCGCCGGTTACCGCTTCAAGATGACCGGCCTGCGCAGCGTGCCCGGCCCCAATTACCAGGCCGCGCAGGGCCGCATCGAAGTCAGCCACGGCGACACGCCCGTGGCCACGCTGTACCCCGAAAAGCGCATCTACCGCGTGCAAAGCAACCCGATGACCGAGGCTGCCGTCGACAGCAATTTGCTGCGCGACCTGTACATCTCGATGGGCGAACAACTGCCCAGCGGCGAGTGGATCGTGCGCGTGCAGTACAAGCCCTTCATCGTCTGGATCTGGGGTGGCTGCCTGATGATGATGGCCGGCGGCGTGCTGGCCATGAGCGACCGCCGCTACCGGGTGAAGAGCAAGGTCAATCAAGCCGCTACAGCCACCACGCACACCCCGGAGGCCGCCGCTTGAACCGTTATCTGCTGCCGCTGGCCGGCTTCCTGGTGTTGGTCGGTTTTCTGGCCTTCGGCTTGAAGCTGGACCCGCGCGAAGTGCCCAGCCCGCTGATCGACAAACCGGCGCCGGCCTTCAGCGCGGCGCTGCTGTCGCAGCCCGACAAACGCGTCACCCGGGATGACCTGATCGGCAAGGCCTGGGTGCTGAACGTGTGGGCTTCGTGGTGCGCGCCCTGCCGGGAAGAGCACCCGCTGTGGGTGGCCTACGCCCAGCGTTCGCCGGTGCCCATCTACGGCCTGAACTACAAGGACAAGCCACTGGCCGCCAGCGCCTGGCTGCAGCAGCTGGGCAACCCCTACACCGAGTCCCTCACCGACCCGGACGGCCGCATCGGCATCAACTACGGCGTCTACGGCGTGCCCGAAACCTTTGTCATCGACAAGCAGGGCGTCGTGCGCCTGAAGCACACCGGTCCGGTCACGCCCGAGGTGCTGCGCGACAAGATCGACCCACTGCTGAAGAAGCTGAATGGTTGAACGACTGATCACCCTGCTGTTGGCGGCTCTGCTGCTGGCCGCCGCGCCGGCTCGCGCCAAAGAGGCTGTCGACGTGGCTGGCAACCGGGCGTTGGAAGCCCGCGTGATGACGCTGGCCGCCGAACTGCGCTGCCTGGTCTGCCAGAACCAGACCATCGCCGATTCGCATGCCGACCTGGCCGTGGACCTGCGCCAGCAGATCCGCGAGCAACTGACCCAGGGCCGCAGCGAAGACCAGATTCGCGACTACATGACCGCGCGCTACGGCGACTTCGTGCTCTACAAGCCGCCCTTCAAGGCCACCACCGCCCTGCTGTGGGTGGGCCCGCCGCTGCTGCTGCTCGGCGCGCTGGCCGGCCTGTTCTTGATGCTGCGCGCACGCCAGCGCGCCAGCCCTGATGCCTTCGACCCCGAGATGCCCGACGAACTTGCCCATGAACCTGCCGATGGCACCGATGCCCGCCCCCCTCGATAAGCTGAAGGCGCAGCTGGCGCAGCTTGACGCGCTGATCGCCGAAGGCGTGCTGACCGGCGAGGCGGCCAAGGCCACACGCGACGACCTCGAACGTCAGGTGCTCGCCACCGTGCTGCAAGCCGTCCCCGCAACCGGTGCCGAGTCTGCCGGTGCCCCCGCCGCCACCCCTGAAGCAGCCACGCTGGCCGAGCCGCGTGTGCGCGCTCCGCGCCGCCTGGTCGTCGGCGTCACCGTCTTCGTGCTGGCCTTCAGCCTGGCCGGCTACGCTTGGCTGGGCAACCGCGTGGGCTGGCAGGTCAGCCCGGGCGAAAGTGGCGAAGCCGCAGCCCAGGCGGCCGTGGACCCGGTTGCGCAGCAAGCGCAAATCGAGGCCATGGTGGCCAAACTGGTGGAACACCTGAAGGGCCAGCCCGACGATGCTGAAGGCTGGCAGATGCTGGCGCGCTCTTACGGCGTGCAGGGTCGCTACGCCGAGGCGGTCGTCGCGCACAAGCGCCTGCAGGCGCTGAAGCCGCAAGACGCCCAGGTGCTGGCCGACTACGCCGACGCGCTGGCCATGGCCAACAACCGCACGCTGGACGGCGAGCCCGAGGCGCTGATCCTGCGGGCCGTGAAGCTGGACCCGGCCAACGTCAAGGCGCTGGCCTTGGCCGGCACCGTGGCCTTCAACCACGACGACTACAAGGCCGCCGTCGCCTACTGGGAACGCGCGGTGCAATTGGCCGACCCGGCCAGCGGCTACGCCCAGCAATTGCAGGGCGCACTGGCCGAAGCCCGCCAGCGCGGCAAGCTGCCACCGGCAGCCGGAGGCGCTTCAGCGCCGTCCGCGCAGTCTGCTGCTCCCGCAGGCCCCGGCGCGGCGTCGGCCACGGTCAGCGGCCGGGTCAGCCTGCAGGCCGGCTTGCAAGGCCAGGTCGGCCCTGGCGACACGGTCTTCATCTACGCCCGAGCGCCCACGGGTTCGCGCATGCCGCTGGCCATCTTGAAGAAGAAGGTCAGCGACCTGCCGCTGGATTTCACGCTCGACGACAGCCTGGCGATGAGCCCGGCCGCGCGCCTGTCATCGGCGCCGCAGGTAGTGGTCGGTGCGCGCATCAGCAAGAGCGGCAACGCCACGCCCAGCCCGGGTGATTTCGAAACGCTGAGCGCACCGGTCGCCGTCGGCGCCCGCGGCTTGAAGCTGGAAATCGACACGCCGGTGCGTTAGGCGCTGGCCGCCCGCGTCCCTGCCCGCCGCCTAGACGCGCTGGCGGTGCAGCGCCGGGTCCACTGCGCGCGCCATGGCCGCGGTGTCCAGCGCCAAACCCAGAAAGCCATTCACCGCTTCGGCCACGGCCAGCGGTTCGCTGACCACTTGGTGGTAAGGCACGCGCAGCACGTCCACGTTGGCTTGCGCGGCCAGCCAGGCGTCCAACTGCACCAGCTGGCCTTCAAACGCTTTCTGCAGGATCGCCGGGTCAGCCCCCGCCTTGCCTTCACGCTGCAACATGGCGCGCTGACTGGCCAGTACCTCGGTCATGGGCCGCTGCATGAAGACGATGCGGTAGCGCAGCGAGCCGTCGAGCAGCAAGTCGCGCAGCAGCAAATGGATGATCTTCACCGCGTGGCCACGGGCTTGCGGCAGCCAGCTGCGGTCAGTCCGCAGGCGCTTCACCGGCTCGTATTCGAAGTAGCCGCGCAGGTTGTTCTCGTCGGCGGTGCGCAGGCCGTCGCTCAGCACCGGCAGGCCGCCGGCGTGCAGCATCTGCATCATCAGCGAGGTGCCCGAGCGCGGCAGGCCGCTGACGATGGTGACGAATTCAGTGGCAGTGTTCATCTCAGTCGACGGTCGGTTGCGGCAGGCCTTCGGCCAGCAGGCGCTTGGCCAGCTCACGGTGCTGGGTCGACAACTCGATCTGTCCCAGCTTGGCCGCCACCTGTGACACGTAGCGGTGGGCCAGCGCGAAGTTCGGACGCATGGTCAGGCAGATGTTGAAGGCCTGCAGCGAGCGTTCGTACCAGCCCATGCGGGCCAGCACAGCACCCAACTGGAAGTGGGCCAGCGGGAAGTCGTGCAGCAGCGCAATGGCCTGCAGGCCGCTCTGCACGCCCTCTTCCAGGCGGCCCTGCCGGGGCAGCGCCACGCTGAGGCCGTAATGGGCTTCGGCGTTGTCCTTGTCCAGCGCCAGCGAATTGCGGAACGCTGCTTCGGCCCGCGGCCAGAAGCGCAGGCGCAAGTAGACGCGGCCGATGCGGGCCTGCAACCAGGCGTTGTTGTGGCCCTGCCCGGCGGCCAATTCGAATGCGGTCAGCGCGCCGTGGATGTCGTCGGTCAACCAGCAGTGGAAGGCGCGGAACAGCGACATCTGCTTGTGCCCGGGCTGCTTCAATTCCAGCGCGTCGGCCACCTGGCCCAGGGCCGGCGCGTCGCCGGCCGAAATGGCGGCCTGGCCGGCGAAGATCAGGTAGGCCACTTCTTCGGGAAACTGCGCCACCAGTTCCAGCGCCAAGGTCAGCGCCCGGCCCGGGTGCTTGCCGTCGATGCAGGTGCAGGCCAGGTTGAACTTCTGCTCGGCGCGGGCGCGGCCGATGTCGCGCTCGACGTCTTCACCCGGCGCCTCGATGTAGCCCAGTTCGACCAACTGCTGCATGGCGGCCGCGGCGGCCTCGGGGTCGTCGTCCACGCTTTCACGCAAGCGGGCGTCGTAAACCGGGTCGGGCACGTCTTCCCAGGACTCGATGCGCGAAAAGGGCGGCAGGGTTTCGAAGGCGTTGACCAGCACCTTGCCTTCCATGTCGCGCGCTACCGGCAGGCCGAACAGGGTCAACACGGTGGGGGCGATGTCCAGCAGCGTCGCGCCGTGGATGGTTTCGTCCTGCTTGATGCCCGGGCCAGCCAGCAAGAACATGCCGAAGTTGCGGTGCCATTGCGCCGGATCCACCGGCCCGGTGGGGCGCAGTCCACCACTCTGGAAACCGTGGTCGGAGACGATCATGATGTGGGCCTCGGGCCCGGCCAGTTCCACCAGCCGGCCCAGCATCTGGTCGTGGAATTCGTAGATGGCGTTCATCACGCCCTGGAAGGCCTCGTACAGATCGGGCCGTACGTTGTCCATGCGCGGCGGGTGGAAGACCATGAAGTCATGGCTGTAGCGGTCTATGGTGTCGTAGTAGGCGGTGCAGAAGTCCCATTCGTGCTCTTCCATCACCGCCGTGGTCAGCGCGTGCAGCGAGATGCACTCGGCCAGCCGCTTGGCCGCCGCGTTGAAGAGGCGCCGCACTTCGGGGTCGCGCTGGTCCAGTTGCGCCGCCAGCGGGATGAACTGCGACAGCAACGGCCCGGTCACCTCACTTGGGTGAAAGCGCAATTCGGCCAGGTCTTGCGCCAGTTCGGGCGGGAAGACGCTGCTCGGCGGTATCGGCCAGTTGTCGGGCGTGGTGGATTCGGGCGCCACCGGGAACAGCAGTGAAACGCAGACCCCGTTGATGTTTTCGGCCGGGTGACTGGCATACCAGCCCAGCGCCTGGCAGCGCTTGCCCGACTGCGCCAGGATGTTCCACAGCGCCTTGACCTTGCGCGTGGTGCTGGACGTGGGCCGCAGCGCGGTGCCGTCGGGCGTGGGTTCGACGAAGCCGTGCACGCCGTGCAGGTAGCCGCGCTTGCCGGTGGCGATGGACGTCCACAAGATGGGCGACAACACCGGCTGCAGCGTCAACAGATTGCCGATGACACCCTGCTCGACCAGGCGTTTCAGGTGGGGCATGCGGCCGGCGTCGATCAGCGGATGCATCATCTGCCAGTCGGCGGCGTCCCAGCCCACGAGCAAGAGTTTTCGGGCAATCGGATCGGTCATGGCGGTCGGGGGTGCGGGACGGGATGCAGAGGCCAAGCAGGATCATGGCATCCGCAGGAAAGTGCCAGCCCAAAGGAAACCGCGCCCGCGCCAATTGCTTGGCGCGGGCGCGGCGGTCAGTCAGCGCGGGTAGACGGGCTCAATGTGCCGGCTGGCGGCGCAGGCGGCGCAGCTTGCGCAATTGCACTGCGCCCAGGGCCAGGGCGCCGGCCGACAGCATCAGGCTGGTCGGGGCTTCGGGCACCGGCGACGGCACCGTGATGGCAGCACCGCTGTTTTCGAAGCTCCAGCCGGTGATGGTGGCCGGGAAGCCCGTGCCCGCGGTGGTCGACATGGTCAGGTAGCCATAGTTCATGGCGCTGGTGTTCTCGTTCATGAACTGGAACCCCAGGATGTGGGTGCCGGTCGCGGTGCGGAAGGGCGTGCCCGTTGTGCCGTTGATGGCCCGCATGAACACCGAGGCAGAAGAGACCGTCGTGCCTGGTGCCAGGTCGATGTAGGACCCGCCCGTGACCGCCGTGCCAACACCGCCAGCCACCGTGTCCCAGTAAAAACCAAGCTGCGTGCCGCCGTTGGACAGGTAGGGGTTGAAGTCCCAGCCGGCCAGCGCACTCGAGCCGCCGGTGGCACCGGTCAAGAGGTTGATGTACACGCCAGAAACGGTCGCCGGAATGCTGATGGGCGTGCTGAAGGTGACGACCACCGCGTTGGCGTCGGTCACGGTGGCGGCGGTGCCGGCCAGCGCCGCAGCGCACATGCCTAGGCGCAGGGCGACATGGGAAGGATCAAGTCGGGTGGGGGCTGCTGTGTTCATGCGATTCCGAAAGGTTGGATGAGAAGGCCATGCAAGGCCCGCATTCAGCACAAGCCACCGCTTTGGCTCATCGCCAAAACAAGGCCCGGCCGCTCGGGCGAGCGGTAGCTCTAACGTAGTGGGTAGCAGGGATGGCGTCAATCTGGGTCGCCCCCGCAGACAGGGGGTTTTGGTGTCCGGACGGCACAATTTTGCGTGTCCTGGCGACCAAACTGTCACCTGGCAGCAGCGGGTGCCACCAGCGCGCCCTGGATGCCGTGCCGCCGCAGGGCCTCGGCCACGAAGCCGCTGGCCTTGGCGCGTTCCACAAAGGCTTTCAGCACCGCCTGGGCCAAATCACCCCGGCCCGCCGGCACGCCCATGGCCTGCTCGATGACCATGAAACGGCCCGGCAGCAAACGCAGGCCACCCAGCCGCGCGGCGTCGGCTTGCAGTTGCTGCTTCACGCCGGCGGCCACATCGGCGCCTTGCGCCAGGAAGGCGTCCACTACGGCCGGTGAAGTGGGCGCGCGCATGAGCTGCGCGGCCTTGATCTCGCGGCTGAGATACAAGTCGTAGGCGCTGCCTTTGCCCACCATCACCGTGGTGCCGGCGCGATCAACTTGCGCGTTGTCGGTCAGTGGCGAGTTGTTCTTGACGAGGTAGGCGCCTTCGATCAGCACATAGGGCGCGCTGAAGCGTATGCCCTCGCCGCGAAGCGGATCGACCGCGAAGAAACCGACGTCGGCCTGCCCGGTGGTGACGGCCTCAACCGACTTGGCCGCCGCGTCGAAAACCTTCAGCTCCAGCGGCACGCCGAGTTGTTCGGCCAGCGCGCGGGCCAGGTCCACCGACACACCGAGGGCCTCGCCGGTGGCGGCGTCCTTGCGCGCCAGGATAGGGTTGCCCAGGTTGATAGAGACCCGCAAACGGCCGCTGGGTGCCAAAGCGCCAGCGGCACCGGCAGGCAGGGCGCCGGTGGTGCCACAACCGGCCGATCCGGCCGCAGCCGCAGCCCCCAACCAAGTGAGGACACGGCGGCGCGAGGTGGGAGCGATCATGGTGGGGCTCTTTACTTGGGATCTGTCGGTAGCCGATCAGTGTAGGCCGCAGCAGCGCCCCTTGTCCCGCCAACGCAGGCCCGGCAAACTGCCGTCACCATGCACATACGCACCGCCACGTCCGCCGACGCCCCAGCCATAGCCATAGCCATAGCCGCCATCTACGCGCCCATCGTCAACGACACCCCCCTTTCATTGGAGCTTGAGGCGCCCAGCGTGGCCGAGATGCGCGGCCGCATCGAGACCACCCTGCCTCGGCTGCCGTGGTTGGTGGGCGAAGACCCGCAGGGCCGTGCCTGCGGCTACGTCTACGCCAGCAAATTCCGCGAGCGCCCGGGCTACCAGTGGGCGGTCGAGGTGACCGCCTACGTGCGCAGCGACAGCCGGGGGAGCGGCGTCGCGCGGCAGCTGTACATGCGCTTGTTCGAGCTGTTGGCCGAACTGGGCTACTGCCAGGCGGTGGCTGCCATCACCTTGCCCAACGAGGCCAGCGTGGGCCTGCACGAGGCTTTGGGCTTCGAGCCCGTCGCACGCCTGCACAAGGTGGGCTACAAGCACGGCGCCTGGCGCGACGTGGGCTACTGGCAGCGAGCCCTGCAGCCTTTGCAGAACCCGCCGGCGCTGCCACGCGCATTCAATGGCCTGGGCTGAGACTGTCCGTGTTGGAATGCAGCCCCGTCTGCTCCGTCCGCACTGGAACCGCCATGCCGCGCTTTGCCGCCAATCTGTCGATGCTGTTCACCGAAGTGCCGCTGCTGGAGCGCTTCGAGCGCGCGGCGCGCGCCGGCTTTCAGGCCGTGGAACTGCAGTTCCCCTACGACGTGCCGGCAGCGGCCCTGCGTGAGCGCCTGCAAGCCCATCAGTTGCGCATGGTGCTGCACAACATGCCCGGCGGTGACACCGCCGCCGGCGAACGCGGCATGGCCTGCCACCCGGGCCGGGTGGACGAATTTCGCGCCAGCGTGACGCGGGCCATCGCCTACGCCACCACGCTGGGCGTGCGGCAACTGCACTGCATGGCCGGCAAGGCTCCGGCTGGCGTGGACGATGCGCTGCTGCGCGCCACCTTCCTGGACAACTTGCGCCACGCCGCACCGCGCCTGCAGGCCGCCGGGCTCAAGCTGCTCATCGAGCCCCTGAACAAACACGATGCGCCCGGCTATTGGCTGAACCGCAACGACCAGGCCGTGGGCGTCATCGAAGAGTTGGGGCTGGACAACGTCTACCTGCAGTACGACTGTTACCACGCCCAGCGTTCAGAAGGCGAATTGGCTGGCACCCTCAGCCGCTACCTGCCCTACATCGCCCACGTGCAAGTGGCCGACAACCCGGGCCGCTTCGAGCCTGGCACGGGTGAAATCCACTTCGACTTCATCTTCGAGCACCTGCACCGCATCGGCTACACCGGCTTTGTGGGCTGCGAATACCAGCCCGCTGGATTGACCGAAGTCGGCCTGGGCTGGTTGGCATCGGCCCGCCGCGCGCTGGACGGATCGTCTTCGCTCGGCTGATCAGGCCCGGGTGACCCGATCGCGGCCGGACTGTTTGGAACGGTAGAGCGCAGCATCGGCGCGCTGCACCAGCGCGGCCGCGTCATCACCCGGCTGCAGCACGGCCACGCCGCCCGACAGCGTCACCGTCAACAGCACGTCTTGCGTGCGGCGGTCGCGGATCTTCATGGCCTTGGTGCGCAGCCGCACGTCTTCGGCCAGCTGCGTCGAACGGTCCAGCGAAGTCTTGGGCAGCAGGATGGCGAATTCCTCGCCGCCGTAACGTGCAGCACTGCAGTCGCCGGCAGCCACCGACGCGCGCAGGATTTCGCCAACGGCCTGGATGACGCGGTCGCCCACCACATGGCCGTGCTTGTCGTTGACTTGCTTGAAGTGGTCGATGTCCAGCATCACCAGGCAGTGGCTGCTGCCCTGCTCTGGCGGCTCGGCCACCAGCTTGGCCAGTTGGCGGTCAAAACCCTTGCGGTTGAGCACGCCGGTCAGCGAGTCGGTCAGCGCTTCGTCACGGGCGCGCACCAGGTCGTCGCGCAGGCGCTCGATTTCACTTTGGCTGCTCAGCACCCGTTGCTGCAGGGCCTGCACGGCGTCCTGCATTTGCGCCGTGCCGGCCAGCACTTCATTCAGGCGCGGCGATATGGCCCCGCCGCCTTGTTCGGCCAGTTCCCGGCTCAGGCCGCTGAGCTGTTCGCCGTAGACGCCGGCACGCAAGCCGGTCTGCGAGGCCGTCTGCGCCACGCTGCTCATCACCAGTTGCATCTCGTGGCCGATGCGCGCCACGGCCTCGTCGTCGGGCGGGCAGACGTGATCTTGGTAGAGCTTCATCACCGCGTCGTCCGAGATCGCCTGAGCGCCCGCCGACAAAAGATCGAGTGCCTGGTTCAACTTCGGGTTGATGCCGGCCACGTACTCGTACCAGAGCGTGAAAGTGATGGGGTTGAAGGCTGCGTCGTTGCGGCCCATGTGCGCCAGCGCCTGTCGCAGGAGCTCGGCGCTGCGCGCTTTGGGCTCGGTGTATCGCATGGTTGCACGCACTTTCGAAAGGGGCCGGGCAGCGGGGTGCGCTGCCTGGGTGGCGGAATGGCGGAAGGTCTGCCGAGACTTTAGTGCGGCGCACATGTGATCGGTCGTGAAGAGTGCGCGCAAAACACCCCTGTCTTTCGCCCTTAGGCTTGCGCAGCGCTCGACTCAAAATTGGTCCTATGTCCGCCACCGCCCCCTTGCCACGAGCCTTCCGCGACCGGCCGAATGCCGAGGCGCCTACCTGATGGCCACGGCCTGGGACTGGCTGACCTTGGGGCTGATGGTGCTGTTGGTCGCGGGCGCCGGCTGCGTCGCCCTGACCGCCTTGACGGCCTTCGTGGTCACCCGATTGATGCCGCCGCGCGGCGCCTTCATCCAGATCGCCGGTGAGCGCATCCACTGGCTGGAAAAAGGCCAGGGCCCGCCACTGCTGCTGATCCACGGCCTGAGCGGGCAGATGGGCAACTTCACGCATTCGCTGGTCGACCGCCTGGCCACCCGCCACCGCGTCATCGTCTTCGACCGTCCGGGCT
>JAYVBO010000694.1:0-5140 GCA_043750435.1 Betaproteobacteria bacterium
GCGGGCTGGACGCCTCCACCGCCGGCCTGCTGCAACGGCTGACGGCTTGAAGCCCGGCGTGCAGCGCGTGGACTTTTGCGGTACGGCCCCGGTGGAAGCCGAACGGGGCCCACGCGGGCTGCTGTAGTCCTTCAGTCGGCGGCGGACGGCGGGGCGGCCACCGGCGCCGCCCGCGCGGCGTTTTCAAGCGCCGCCACCTCTTCGCCGTCGGCGATCCACGCTTCCAGCAGGGTGTAGGCCACAGCCAGCACCACTGGGCCGATGAAGATGCCCACCAGGCCGAAGGCCAACAGGCCGCCGATGACGCCCGAGAAGATCAGCAGCAAGGGCAGGTCGGCGCCGACCCGGATGAGCAAGGGGCGCAGCACGTTGTCCAGCGTCGTCACGACCACGGTCACCACGATCAGCAGCACGCCGCCCACGGTGTGGTCCGCCCAGAAGGCCCACACCGTGGCCGGCACCAGCACCAGCACCGGGCCGACCTGCGCGATGCACAGCATGAAGGTCAGCGCCGTCAGCAAGCCCGCCACCGGCACCCCGGCTATCACCAGCCCCAGGCCGCTGACCACGGCCTGCACGATGGCCGTGCCGCCCACGCCGAGCGCCACACCGCGGATGGCACCGCCGGCCAGGTCGACCACACCGGCGCCACGCTCGCCACCCAGGCGGCGGGCGAAGCGCCGCACCAGATCGGCGGCTTCTTCGCCGCTGGCGTACATGACGGCGGCAATGATCACGGTCATCAGGAACTGCAGCAACAAGAAGCCCACGCTGCCGACCTGCGCCACGAACCAGCGCGTCACGTCGCCGGCATAGGGCGTCAGCTTGGGCAGCAGGTCTGGCAGGCCCATGGCGGTGGCCTGCTGCCAGCCGCGCTGCAGCAGGCCGCCGACCAGGGGCAGGTCGACGATCCAGGCCGGCGTGGCTGCGGGCAGGTGGTAGCTGGCAGCCGCCTTGGCCCAGTCGATCAACTGGTCGGCATTGCCCACGATGGTGACGGTGACCAGCGTCAGCGGCACCACGAACAGCAGCAGCAGCAGCAGCGTCATCACCGCCACGGCCAGGCCACGGCGGTTGAACAGGCGGCGCTGCACCTGCAGCATCAGCGGCCAGCTGGCCACCACCAGCATGGTGGCCCAGATGGCCGGGCCGATGAAGGGCCGCACCACCCAGATGGCGGTGCCCAGCAGGGCCACCAGGAAGAGCACGCCGAAGGTGATGCGGGCCAGTTCCCCGCGCGGCACGTGGGTGCGGCGCTTGGGCGGCGCGGCGCCGCGCTTCACCGCGCCGCCTCGGCGTAGGGCGCCACGCTGGACGCGGCCAGCCGCCAGCCGGCAGTGCCCATGTAGCTGTCGGTCTGCACCGTGGTCAGCACGCCGGTGATCCACACCGTGTCCATCGAACGCAGCGCCGGCACCGGCGCCTTGGGCAACACGTGGATGATCTGATTGGACGGTGGCGGCGGGCTGTGCACGCAGGCGCCGAAGTAAGGCACCAGCAGGAATTCGGTCATGCCGTTCTTGCCCTCTTCCAGCGGCACCACATAGCCCGGTATGCGCACCGCCTGGCCGACCAGCTCCGGGTTCACCGGCGCGTTGTCCCAGGCCTTGCGCATCTGCGCCAGCAGGGCGTTGGCGCGCGGGTCGCCGTCAGCCAGGCTGGCCAGGTCCAGGGTCTTGAAATCTTTGAACGGGTCCCAGCCAGCGGGCACCAGCGCGTCCCAATTGATGGTGCGCGCGGCGGCGGTGGCTGCGGGTGCCGAAGCGGCCCCGGCGGCGGAGGTGGCCTTGATGGCGGGCTTCATCAGCGGCACGCCGGCCGGCTGGGCCTGCGCCACAGCCGCCCACAGCGTGGTCACCAGTGTCAGTACCGATCGAACGTTATGGCGGTGCATGCGGGGTGCGGTGGGTAGACGAAATCGGGGTGCCGATCAGGTGCCCGGCGACAGGCCGTCGGCCAGCGACAGGCGGTAGGCGCGCCACCCGGGCACGAGGCTGGCAAGCATACCTGCGGCCAGCACGGCGGCGAACAGGCCCCACTGCGCCGGCGTGGGCGCGCCAGCCTGCAGCGTGATGCCCAGTTGGCGCTGCACCCAGGGCCCCGCCAGCAGCACCGCAGCCGCCGCGCCCACTGCGCCCAGCACAGCGCCGCTGGCCGTCACCAGGCCGCCTTCGATGGCCAGCAGCAGCAGCACCTGGCGCGGCCCGGCGCCCACGGCGCGCAGCACGGCCAGTTCACGTCGACGTTCGTTCAGGCCGGCCAGCACCACGGCTATCAGCGACGCCAGGCTGACCAGCGCCACCAGGGCCGACACCGCCAGCAGCGCGCGTTCACCCAGGCCCACCACCGTCCACAATTCGTCCAGCGCCACCGCGGGCAGCACGGCCATCAGCGCTTCATCCGGGTAGTCGGCCACGAAGCGCTGCACATTGAAAACCGCCGCGCGGCTCTTCAGGCCCACCAGCGCCGCCGTCACCTGCTGTGGTTCCAGGTCGAACTTGCGCGCCAGTTCCGGGGCGATCTTCACCCCCGCTGCCGCCGGCAGCGGCGCGCCGCCGGCCCAGTCCAGGTGCATGGCCGACAGGCCCTGCAGGCTGATGAACACCGTGCGGTCGACCGGCGTGCCGGTGGGCGCCAGGATGCCCACCTCGGTGTAGGGTTTGTCGCCGTGCTGGTCGGGCATGCCGTCGGGCAGCACCTGCAGGCCGTGGTGGAACACCATCTTGCGGCCCAGCCGGTAGCCCTGCGAGGCCGCCACCTCGGCGCCCACCACCGCTTCGTACAGGCCGTCCAGCGTGCCAGCAAAGGCCCGGCCCTGGGCCAGCACCAGCGGCTGGTGGTCGCCGTAGGCGAAGCGCGTGAAGTAGTCGGGCGTGGTGCCCAGCACCGGGCGGCCGCGGTGGCCGTCGCCCAGGGCGATGGGCACCACCCAGGCCACGGCACGATGAGCGGCCAGGGCGCGCAGGCTGTCCATGCGCACGGTGTTGGCGGCGCTGCCGACGTGGAAGACGGCATACAGCATCAGCTGCACGGGCCCGGTGCGCGGGCCCACGATCAGGTCGGTGCCGCTGACCGCCGAGGTGAAGCTGCTGCGCACATCGGTGCGCAGGCGTTCCAGCCCCAGCAACAGGGCCGTGGCCAGCGCGATGGACAAGACCACCAGGGCCAGCGTGCCGCGCCGGTTCAGCGCGCTGCGCAGGGCGATGTGCAACAGCGCCTTCATGGCGCGCCCAGCCCGGCCGACGCACGGTTCAGTTCGGGCAGCGACAAACGTTCGTCAAAACGTGCCGCCAACCGCTCGTCGTGGCTGACGAAAACCAGCGTGCTGCCGGCGGCCGCGCAGGCCTGCAGCAGCAAGTCCAGAAAGGCCTCGCGCAGCGGGCCGTCCAGCGCCGACGTGGGTTCGTCGGCCAGCACCAGTTCGGGCCCGCCGATGAGCGCCCGCGCCGCCGCCACGCGCTGCTGCTGGCCCACGCTCAGCGCATCGGCACGCCGGCCCCACAGCGTCTCGGGCAGGCCCATGCTGTGCAGCAGCGCCTGCGCGCTGGCGCGCGGCGACCCGGCGCAACGCGCAGCCCGGCGCGCCGAAAAGCCGCAGGGCAGCAGCACGTTGTCCAGCACCGTCAGATAGGGCAGCAGGTTGAACTGCTGGAAGACCACGCCGACGTGGTCGGCACGGCGCGCGTCGCGGGCACCGGCGGGCAGTGCGGCCCAGTCCTGGCCCAGCAGCGCGACCTGGCCCTGGCGCGCCGGCAGCACGCCGGCCAGCAGGCCCAGCAAGGTGCTCTTGCCGCAGCCGCTGGGGCCGTGCAGGAAGACGGTGCGCCCGGCGGCGATGTCGAGTTGGGGGATGACCAGGCCGTCAGTGGCGGTGCCCGGCCAGCGGTGGTGGAGGTTGCGCAGGTTCAGCACGGCCTGCGATTGTGCCGGCGATGTTGCCGGCGCGCGCTACTGCCACCCTGGGCACCGGTGTCAGCGGCCGAACACGCCCAGCACACCGGCCAGGGCGAAACCCAGCAGCGGCACGGCGCCACTCTGGCGGCGCAGGCGCCACGGCGTGCGCGCCGCACGCGGGTGGGCGGGCTGGGTCAAGTCTTCGGGCAGGTCTTCAGCGAAGCCTTCGCTGCGGAAGCAACCCGGGTGGGTGTCGGCCCAGGGCCGGGCATGGCGGCTGTCGACACCGCTGCGGCTGCGGTCTTCGGGGCGGGCTTGGGGCTGCGTCATGGTGCGCCTCGTTTCAAGGGTGCGGAATGGGGACGGGTTCACAGCAAGTACGCGTCAGTCTGCAATCCGGATGTGGCAGCCGTATGAAAACCCAGACCGGCGCCGCGTACCATCCCCAAACCATGCCAACCACCCTTAAGGGTCAGCTCGTTGTTGCAATTTCGTCACGCGCCCTCTTCGACTTCGAAGAGGAAAACCGCGTGTTTGAAGAGGGTGACGACCGCGCCTACATGCAGTTGCAATTGCAGCGTGTCGAAAAGCCCGCACGGCCCGGTGTGGCCTTTTCGCTGGTCAAGAAGCTGCTGGCCTTCAACGCCGAAAGGCCGCGCGTTGAAGTGGTGATCCTGTCGCGCAACGACCCGGTGTCGGGGCTGCGCGTGTTCCGCTCGGCCCAGCACTTCGGCCTGCCGGTGCAGCGCGGCGTGTTCACGCGCGGCGAGCCGCCGTGGCGCTACCTGCGTCCGCTGGCCGCGAACCTCTTCCTCAGCACGAATGAGGCCGATGTGCGATCGGCCCTGCAAGCCGGCGTGCCGGCGGCGCGCGTCTACCCGGAAAGCGCCCGCGCATCAGAAGCGCACCCGCAGGAAGTGCGCATCGCCTTCGACGGCGACGCCGTGCTGTTCAGCGACGAGGCCGAACGCGTCTACCAGGCGCAGGGCCTGGACGCCTTCCAGCACCACGAGCAGGAACGCGCGGCCAACCCGCTGGCGCCCGGCCCCTTCAAGCCGCTGCTGGAAGCCCTGCACCGCCTGCAGCGCGAGCCGGCGGCCGGCATGCGCCTGCGCACCGCCCTGGTCACCGCCCGCAGCGCGCCGGCCCACGAACGCGCCGTGCGCACGTTGATGGATTGGCAGATTGAAATCGACGAAGCCATGTTCCTGGGCGGCCTGCCCAAAGGCATCTTCCTGCGCGAATT
>JAYVBO010000695.1:0-2205 GCA_043750435.1 Betaproteobacteria bacterium
GTGGTGGTCATGGATGTGGTCAGCGCCGAACCCGTGGACACGTCGCGCTGGATTTGTTCGGTGGCCAGCGCATAGACCATATTGCCCGACGCGCCACCGACCGAGTCGAGGGCTTCGACCAGCGGCACGCCGGCCGCGAACATGGTGGACAGGGTGCGCGTCCAGCGCGCGATCACCGACTTGTTGATCAGGTCGCCAAAGATGGGAATCTTCAAGAGGATGCGGTCCATCGTCATCTGCATCTTCTCGGACCGCTTCCAGCTTTCCAGGAAAAAGTAGATGCCGCCGCCCAGGATGCCGAAGATGGCCCACCACCATTTGACGAAGAACTTCGACATGGCGATGACGATCAGCGTGGGGGTTGGCAGTTCGCCGCCGAAGGACTTGAACACGTCCTCGAAGGCCGGGATCACGAAGATCATGATCACGGTCAGCACGACAAAGGCCACGACCAGCACGGCCACCGGGTACATCAGTGCTGACTTGATCTTGCTCTTGATGGCCATCGTCTTCTCCTGGTAGATGGCCAGGCGGTCGAGCAGGGCCTCCAGGATGCCGCCGGCTTCACCGGCTTCCACCAGGTTGCAGTACAGCGCGTCGAAATGCAGCGGGTGCTTGCGGAAGGCCGAAGACAGGCTGGTGCCGGTCTCGACGTCACCGCGGATGTCGTTGAGCAGCTTGGTCATGCGCGGGTTGGTGCTGCCGCGCGCGACGATGTCGAAAGACTGCAGCAGCGGCACGCCGGCTTTCATCATCGTGGCCAGTTGCCGCGTGAAGATGGCGATGTCTTTTTGCTTGATCGAACGGCCGCCGCTGGAGCGGCGCTTTTTCACCTTGTTCACCAGGATGCCCTGGCGGCGCAAGCTGGCGTTGACCACCGATTCGCCGCCGGCGCGCATCTCACCGCGAACGATCTTGCCGTTACGGTCCTTGCCTTCCCATTCGAAGATGATTTCCTTGGATGGTTTGGCGAGTGCTGCGGTGGCCATGGCTGTGTGGATGTGCTCGGTGCGTGGGGTGAGGAAGGCTGGACGGGTTGGAGTCGGGCCTAGGCGTTCGTGACGGTGATGATTTCTTCCAGCGTGGTGACGCCGGCCCGGACCTTGATCAGGCCCGACTGCCGCAGGTCACGCACGCCTTCGATCTCGGCCTGCTTGGCAATGTCCAGCGCCGAGCCTTCGGTCAGGATGATGCGTTGAATCGCCTCGGTGATGGGCATCACTTGGTAAACGCCGACCCGGCCCTTGTAGCCGTTGTTGCAGGCCGAGCAGCCGACGGCCCGGTAAGGCTTCCAGTTGCCGTCCAGATCTTCGGGCTTGAAGCCGGCCTTGAGCATCGAATCACGGGGGTATTCCGCCGGCTTCTTGCAGTTCTCACACAGCTTGCGCGCCAGGCGCTGCGCCGTGATCAGCAGCACGCTGGACGCGATGTTGAAGGGCGCCACGCCCATGTTCAGCAGGCGTGTCAGCGTGGTCGGCGCGTCGTTGGTGTGCAGCGTGCTCATCACCATGTGGCCGGTCTGCGCAGCCTTGATGGCGATGTCGGCAGTTTCCAGGTCGCGAATTTCGCCGACCATGATGATGTCCGGATCCTGCCGCAAGAAAGACTTCAGCGCGGCCGCGAACGTCAGGCCGGCGCGGTCGTTCACATTCACCTGGTTGATGCCAGGCAAGTTGATTTCCGCCGGGTCTTCCACGGTGGCGATGTTCACGCCCGGCTGGTTCAGGATGTTTAGGCAGGTGTACAACGTCACCGTCTTGCCGCTACCCGTCGGGCCGGTGACCAGGATCATCCCGTAGGGCCGGCCGATGCAATGCATCAAGCGGTCTTTCTCGATCTTCTCGTAGCCCAGCGCCTCAATGCCCAGCTTGGCGCTGGACGGGTCGAGGATACGGATCACGACCTTTTCGCCGAACAGCGTGGGCAGGGTGCTGACCCGGAAGTCGATGGCCTTGTTGCCAAACTTCAGCTTCATGCGGCCGTCTTGCGGGACGCGCTTTTCAGCAATGTCCATGCGCGAGATGACTTTGATGCGCGAAGCCAGCTTTTCCTTGATGGCCACCGGCGGCTGCGTGATTTCACGCAGTTCGCCGTCGATGCGAAAGCGCACCCGGTAACTGTATTCGTAAGGCTCGAAGTGCAAGTCAGACGCGCGCATGTTGATCGCGTCGATCAGC
Organism: Betaproteobacteria bacterium; assembly: GCA_043750435.1. Lineage (GTDB taxonomy): Bacteria > Pseudomonadota > Gammaproteobacteria > Burkholderiales > Burkholderiaceae_C > Rubrivivax. The sequence goes on from JAYVBO010000695.1 coordinate 2,178, forward strand.
ATCTTCTGCAGGAAGCGCACGACCGGCG
>JAYVBO010000696.1:0-2205 GCA_043750435.1 Betaproteobacteria bacterium
GCCGACTACCCGAGCAAGCCCATCCGCATCGTCGTGCCGTTCTCGCCCGGCGGCGCGGTGGACGGCCCCACGCGCGTGGTGGCGCAAGAGCTGGGCAAGCGGCTCAAGGTGCAGGTCATCATCGACAACAAGCCCGGTGCCGGGGCCACCATCGGCAGCGGCGAGGTGGCCAAGGCCGCGCCCGACGGCTACACGCTGCTGCTGGCGTCGCAGACCAACGCCATCAGCGCGTCGCTCTACCCCAAGCTGCCCTTTGCACCCATCGACGACTTCGTCGGCATCAGCCTGCTGGGGCGCGAGCCCGGTGTGCTGGTGGTGCACCCCAGCCTGCCGGTGAAGAGCGTGGCCGAACTCATCGCGCTGGCCAAATCCAAGCCCGGTGTGCTGAATTACGCCAGCTCGGGCAACGGCAGCGGCCAGCACCTGTTCATGGCCCAGTTCGCCAGCATGGCCGGCATCACGATGACCCACGTGCCCTACCGTGGCAGCGGCCAGGCCACGACCGATTTGCTGGCCGGCACGGTGCCCATCTCCATGCCCGGCACGGCCGGCATGGTGGGCCACATCAAGGCCGGCAAGTTGAGGCCGCTGGCCACCAGCGGCAGCACGCGCAGCCCGCAATTGCCGGATGTGCCCACGCTGGCCGAAAGCGGCCTGACGGGCTATTCGGCCTATGTCTGGATGGGCCTGCTGGCGCCCAAGGGCACGCCGACGGCCCTCATCGAACGACTCAGCCGCGAGCTGAAAATCGTGATGACCGCGCCCGAGGTCAAGACCCATTTTGCCGAGGCGGGCATCGAGATCGTGGCCAGTACGCCGTCTGAAATGGACAGCTATTTCCGCGACGAGCGTGACCACTGGGCCCGCGTCGTCAAAGCGTCCGGCGCCCGCATCGATTGAGCCGCCTTGCGCCAACCCGAACTGCACTTTCAACAGGACCCACCATGACCCCAGTCACCGGCCAGGAACACTGGACCACCAAGAAGACCGCCGACGGCGATGTGCAACTTTTCCTGTGGGAAAAGTACGTCGGCAGCCCCGAGTCGAATGTCGGCAAGCCGGCGGTGCTGTTCGTGCACGGTTCTTCGATGGCCAGCCAGCCGACTTTCGATTTGACGGTGCCCGGCCGCCCCGACAGCAGCGTGATGGACTGGTTTGCCGAACGCGGCTTCGTCTGCTGGTGCGTCGACATGGAAGGCTACGGCCGCAGCCGCAAAGATCGCGACATCTATTGCGACATCGCCAACGGCGCGGCCGACCTGGAAGCCGCCACTGACTACATCTTTGCCACGCGCGGCGTGCGCAGCTTCCTGACCTACGGCATCAGCAGTGGCGCGCTGCGTGCCGCGCTGTTCGCGCAGAACCACCCCGAGCGGGTTTCCCGTCTGGCGCTGGACGCCTTTGTGTGGACCGGTGATGGCGCGCACACGCTGGCACAACGCCGCAAGAAACTGCCCGAGTTCATCGCCAGCAAACGCCGGCCGATAGACCGCGCTTTCGTGCGCAGCATCTTCTCGCGCGACCACGCCGACTGCGCCGACGCCAACACCGTGGAGGCCTTCGCCGACGCCATCCTGGCGCTGGACGACAGCATGCCCAATGGCACTTACATCGATATGTGCAGCAAGTTGCCGGTGGTGGATCCGTTGAAGATCAAGGTGCCCACGGTGGTGTTGCGCGGTCAGTTCGACGGCATCGCTGGTTTCGACGACCTGCTGCAGTTCTTCAAGCTGCTGCCCCACCCGGACAAGCAGTTCAGCGTGCTCAACGGCATCAGCCACGCCAGCTTCCAGCAGAAGAACTACAAGATGGTCTACCAGATACTCCACGCCTATTTCACGCAGCCAGCGCCGGCGTATACCGACGACTCGGCCGACTGAGCCCCCGCCCTCAAACCCCGGAGCGAACACCATGAAGCTGTCTTTCAAAACTGTGCTGGCCACCCTGGCTTTGGCCGCCTCCCTGCCGGTGCTGGCCGCCGACAAGGTCAAAGTGCAATGGCTGGGTCAGGCCGCCTTCAAGATCACCACGCTGGAAGGCAAGGTCATCGTCATCGACCCGTGGTTGGTCACCAACCCCAAGACGCCGCCCGAATTCAAGAAGCTGGAAGCTTTGGGCAAGGTTGATCTGGTGCTGGTCACCCACGGCCACTTCGACCACATGGCCGACGCCGCCGACCTGGCCAAGCTGAACAACGCACCGCTG
>JAYVBO010000697.1:0-2204 GCA_043750435.1 Betaproteobacteria bacterium
ACCTGTTCAGCCTGAAAGAGCAAGGCGTCTTGCTGGCCGGCCTGGAACACCTGGACGACCGCTACCTGCGCGCCGTCGGCTACGCCACCAAAAGCAAGCGCGGCCTGGCGGCCATCGGTGCTTCCGGGCTGCCGAAAATGGTGCTGCTGGGCGACATCGTCGGCGACGACGAAAACGCCGTGGCGCGGGCCACCAGCGAGGTCGTGCGCATCGCCAATTCACGCGGCGGCGAAGGCTTCACGGCGGTCAGCCCCGACGCACGCAAGAAGTTCTGGCTGGACCGCAAGCGCACGGCCGCCATCGCCAAGCACACGAACGCGTTCAAGGTGAACGAAGACGTGGTGATCCCGCTGCCGCGCATGGGTGAATACACCGAAGGCATCGAGCGCATCAACATCGAGCTGAGCCTGCGCAACAAGCTGGAACTGGTCGATGCACTGCAGGCCTTCTTCCAGCAAGGCACCCTGCCGCTGGGCAAGAGCGACGATGCCGGCGACATCCCCAGCGCCGAAATGCTGGGCGACCGCGGGCAGCAGGCTCAGGCGCTGCTGGCTGAGGTGCGCGCGCTCTGGCAGCACTGGCTGAACAACCTGGACGTGGTGCAGGCTGTGGCTGGCGCCGGGCAGGGCGAGACCTGCTTCGCGATGCTGCAAGACTGGCGTTGGCGCGCCAGCTGGAAGGTGCAGATCCTGAAGCCGCTGCAATTGCTGTTCGCTGGCGGGGCCTTCACGCCCATCCTGGACGAGTGCAAGCGCATCCACCAGGGCGTGCTGCGCGGCCGCGTGTGGGCGGCGCTGCACATGCACGCGGGCGACGGCAACGTCCACACCAACATCCCCGTCAACAGCGACAACTACGCGATGCTGCAGACGGCTCACGAAGCCGTGGCGCGCATCATGGTGCTGGCGCGCCGCCTGGGCGGCGTGATCAGCGGCGAGCACGGCATTGGCATCACCAAGCTGGAATTCGTCACCGACGAAGAACTGCAAGCCTTTGCCGACTACAAGCAGCGCATCGACCCCGAAGGCCGCTTCAACAAGGGCAAGCTGCTGCGCGGTACCGCCAGTGACAGCCGCGCGGCCGATTTGAGCGCTGCCTACACGCCCAGCTTCGGCCTGATGGGGCATGAATCGCTCATCATGCAGCAGAGCGACATCGGCGCCATCAGCACCAGCATCAAGGACTGCCTGCGTTGCGGCAAGTGCAAGCCGGTGTGCGCGACCCATGTGCCGCGCGCCAATCTGCTGTACAGCCCCCGCAACAAGATACTGGCCACGTCGCTGCTGATCGAGGCCTTCCTCTACGAAGAGCAGACCCGCCGCGGCATCAGCATCAAGCATTGGGAAGACTTCGAAGACGTGGCCGACCATTGCACCGTCTGCCACAAGTGCCTGTCGCCCTGCCCGGTGAACATCGACTTCGGCGACGTGACCATGGCCATGCGCAACCTGCTTCGCAAGATGGGCAAGAAGAGCTTCCGCCCCGGCAACGCAGCGGCCATGTTCTTCCTGAACGCCACCAATCCGCAGACCATCAAACTGATGCGCCTGGGCATGGTCGACGTCGGCTTCAAGGTGCAGCGCTTCATCAACGGCTTACTGAAGCCGGCGGCTCGCAAGCAAACGAACGCGCCGCGGGCCACGCTGGGTGCCGCGCCGATCAAGGAACAGGTCATCCACTTCATCAACAAGAAGATGCCTGGCGGCCTGCCGAAAAAGACGGCGCGTGCGCTGCTGGACATCGAAGACAAGGACTACGTTCCCATCATCCGCAACCCGCAGGCCACGACGGCCGAGACCGAGGCGGTTTTCTACTTCCCTGGTTGCGGCTCGGAACGCTTGTTCAGCCAGGTGGGCCTGGCCACACAGGCCATGCTCTGGCACGCCGGCGTGCAGACCGTGCTGCCGCCGGGCTATCTGTGCTGCGGCTACCCCCAGCGCGGCAGCGGCCAGGCAGAGAAGGCCGAAAAAATCATCACCGACAACCGGGTGCTCTTCCACCGCGTCGCCAACACCCTGAATTACCTGGACATCAAGACCGTGGTGGTGTCTTGCGGCACCTGCTACGACCAGTTGCAGGGCTACAAGTTCGAAGACATCTTCCCCGGCTGCCGCATCGTCGACATCCACGAATACCTGCTGGAAAAGGGTATCAAGCTGGACGCCACGCACACCGCCGGCTACCTGTACCACGACCCCTGCCAC
>JAYVBO010000698.1:0-5127 GCA_043750435.1 Betaproteobacteria bacterium
TGACAGTTGCCATGTGCGATGTCCCGGTTGGTTCGGTTCATCGCCAGTCTCAGCTGTGCCAGTTTTGTGCCAATGTCGTGGGATGCGGCACTTTTTGCCCGCCCCGCACAACAAAAAACGGCCTAGCGTTTCCGCCAGGCCGTTGATCTTCAACACTTAATTTTTGGTGGGCCCTGAGTGACTCGAACACTCGACCAACGGATTAAGAGTCCGCTGCTCTACCAACTGAGCTAAGAGCCCGGATAACCGGTTTGAACCAGGTGCCTGATTCAAGACTGTGGGTGGTGGGTCGTGCGTGACTCGAACACGCGACCAACGGATTAAAAGTCCGCTGCTCTACCGACTGAGCTAACGACCCGTCCGCAGAGCCTCGCATTATATGCAGAATTTCGGCGGCGCCTGGATGGGCGGTGAGGACAAGATCAAAGCGATCGTTTCACCGGCCGCCACCATGCCGAAAGTGGCGGTCACGACCACGCTGGAACCGTAGCCGTGGCAGTTCAGCGTGCTGTCACTTTGGCCACCGCTTTCGGCCTCGGCTTCACCGGCCACGCCGCAGGCTTCGGCCGTCACTGGCGCCGCCACCGCCTCGCGCGAGAACACGCAGCGCAGGCCCATGCGCCCTGTGCGCGGCGCGCCGGCCTCTTTGCGCAGGCGCTGGCGCAGGCTGGCCAGCAAGGGGTCGTGGGTGGTGTCGGCCAGGTCTTCCACCTCCACGCGCTGCGCCTGGCGCTTGCCGCCCGCAGCACCCACGCAGACCAGCGGCACCCGCTCGCGCAAGGCCCAGGCGGCCAATGCGGCCTTGGCGCGCACCTGGTCACAGGCATCGATCAACGCATCCACCGGGCCAGGCAGCAAAGCGGGCCAGTTGTCGGGGGTGACGAAATCGTCCACCACCTGCACATCGCAACCGGGGTGGATGAGCGCAATGCGTTCGCGCAAGGCCAGCCCCTTGTGCTGGCCGAGTGTGGGCGTCAAGGCTTGCACCTGGCGGTTGATGTTGGACACGCCAACGTGGTCCAAGTCGATCAGCACCAGCCGCGCCACACCGCTGCGCGCCAGGGCTTCGGCGGTCCAGGAACCGACGCCGCCCAGGCCGACCACCGCCACGCGCGCTGCGCGCAGCCGGTCATAGCCCGCAGGGCCGTAGAGGCGACGCAAACCACCGAAGCGACGCTCGAGGTCGGCAGCGTCGCTGTCGGCCTCTGCCGTCAAACCAGGCGCTCCATGCGCCAGATCTGGTACCGCAGCGCGGCCACGGCGCCCAACACGATGGCCGCCACAGACAGGTAGCTGCCGACCGACAAGGTCGACACCCCCGACAGCCCCTGCCCCACCGTGCAGCCCAGCGCGGTGACGCCGCCCACGCCCATCAGCACAGCGCCGACGAGGTGGTTGGCGGTGTCCTCGACGCCGCCAAACCCTTCCCAGCGGAAGGTGCGCTGCAGCAGGGCCACGGCGGCCGATCCAACGATCATGCCCAGCGTGGCCACGATGCCGATGGTCAGCACCTTGCTCTTGTCACTGAACAGGATCAGCCAGTCCAGCGTGTAGGCGTAGGGCGCGACAAAGCTGAGCGATTCCATGCGTTGCGAATTGGTGGCCAGGAAGACCTCTTCCAGCGTCACCGGGTGCTCGGCCAGGTGGGCCATGCGCCCGGATACCCACCACACGGCCACGATGACGGCGCCTATGCCCAGGCCACCCAGCAGCACTTCGGCATTGCGGCTTTCGCGACGCGACAAGGCCAGCGCCACGAAGCCCAGGCCGATGCCACCGCCCAACCAGGCGGCCAGCACGGTGCGCGGGGCGCCCGTCCACACGGCGAACAGCGAAGGCAGGTCTTGCCCGGCGGGCAGCGTAACCCCCACCATGTCGACCGTGGCCACGCGCGCCACGGCGGTGATGCCGCGCAGCGTGGCGTAAGCGGCCAAGCCCAGCACCGCGAAAACCACCAGCGCCTTCAGGCTGCCGCCGCCGATGCGCACCAGCGTCTTGCTGCCGCAGCCCGACGCCAGCACCATGCCGAAACCGAACATCAGCCCGCCCACGCTGTGCGACAGCCACAGCAGGCGCGGCGCGGCGTAGACCGAATGCTGGGCCTGCACCCAGCCCATGGCCACCATGGCATTGAAGCCCAGCGTGGCCACGCCGATGGCCAGCAGCCACATGCGCATGCGTGCCCAGTCGCCCATGTTGACGATGTCGGCCACCGCACCCATGGTGCAGAAATGGGTGCGCTGGGCGATGGCACCGAAGACGACGGCGCAGGCGAACGCCAGGCTCAACACCTGGGTCAGCAGTTGGGGCAGATCGGCTTCTTGCATGGCGCAGCCGGCCTACTTCAGCGTCGCCATCCGCTCCTTGGCGGCGGCGGCGGCTTCGGACTGCGGATAGGCCTTGATCAACTCGTCCAGCGTCTTGCGTGCTGACTTGGCGTCCTTCATCTCGGCCTGGCTGTTGGCCAGGGCCAGCAGGGCTTCGGGCGCACGCGGATGATCGGCCGCACCAACCACGAAGGCGCGGAAGGCGCTGACGGCTTCCTTGTAGTCGCGCTTGCCGTACAGCGCATTGCCCAGCCAGAAGCGCGTCGAGTCGGTGTAGTTGCTGCCGACGAAACGCCGCTGGAAAGCGCTCAGCATGGCCACGGCCTTGTCGAAGTCACCGTTGCGGATCACGCCGATGGCTTCTTCGTAGGCCTTGCGCTCGTCCTGCTCGACGACGAATTCCTTGCCGTCCAGCGTGACCTTCACCGGCTCCAGCTTGCGCAGGCGTTCGTCGGTCAGCTGACTGACGTCTTTTTGCTTGCGCTGCAGGTCGGCCAGTTCACGCGTGAACTGCTCGTCGTTGCCGCGCAGCTTGGCGATTTCGCCACGCATGGTTTCGAGTTGGTTGTTCAAGTCGAGCAGGCTGCGCCGCAGCGCGCCCACCTGTTCGAGCAATTGCGCGTTGGTGGTGGCGGCTTCGGCGGTGCGGGCCTTCAGCCCTTCGTCCACCGCTGCAACCCGATTGCGCAGGTCGACGATGGCCTTGCGCGCTTCTTCGTCGTCGAACATGCCTGCATGGGCCAGACCCAGGGACCCGGCTAACAAGGCGGCGGTCAGGGCCGGCCTGAGCGTGGCGAGCGGCATCTCAACGGTCCTTCAACTCGGCGCGGCGGTTCTTGGCCCAGGCAGCCTCGTCGTTGCCTTGCACAGCCGGGCGTTCTTCGCCAAAGCTGACGGCTTCAAGTTGCGCGTCGGTGGCGCCCAGCAGCGTCAGCGAACTGACCACAGCCGCTGCGCGCTTCTGGCCCAGTGCCAGGTTGTATTCGCGGCCACCGCGCTCGTCGGTGTGGCCTTCAACGACCAGTTTCTTGCCGCGGTTGGCTTGCAGCACGCGGGCGTAGCCGTCGATCAGCGACTTGAAGTCGTCCTTGATGGCGTAGCTGTCGAAGTCGAAGTAGACGACGCGCTGGGTCGGCATGGTCATCATGGCGGTACCGCCGGCGGCTGCGGCGACCAGGGGCTTGCTGCCCGTGGCGGCAGCGCCGGCCACACTGCTGCCGGCGGCGTTCTTGGCCAGGTCGACGGTGGCCACGCTGGACTGCGGTGCGGCGCCGGCGACGGCCGGCGGCGCGCCGGTGGTGGGCATGGCCACCGGGCGGCGCGTTTCCACGGGCGCGGCGGCGGCCGGTGCGCTGACTTTGGGCGCCGTGTCACAACCAGCCAGCAGGGCCAGCGTGGTGCTGAGCAGCGCGGCAGTCGGGGTCCAACCGGTGGTGCGGGTCTTCATCGAAATCTCCTGGCGGGGTGTGGGAGCGAATAAGGGCGGCGGCGTGGCTTGGTTCTAGCGTCCGTACGGCCCCCAGGCAGGTTCACGCATGTCGGTGCCACTGCTCAGAAGTCGGGTCTTGATCTTGCCATCAAGGGTGGTGGTCATCAACACGTTGGCGCCGTGCAAGCGGGTGGCGTAAACGATCAGTCGGCCGTTGGGCGCGAAGCTGGGGCTTTCGTCATCCAGGGTGTCGGTCAGCGCCAGCGGCAGCGCCGTGGTGGCCGCGCCCAGTTCCTGCACCATCAGGCGGTAGGCGTTGCCCTGGCGCGAGACGAAGGCCATAGCCAGGCCGTCGGGGCTGATCGACGGGCTGATGTTGTAGTTGCCGCTGAAGGTGACCCGTTCGACGCTGCCGCCACCCGCCGCCACGCGGTAGATCTGCGGGCCGCCGCCGCGGTCGCTGACGAAGTAGATGCTGGCGCCGTCGGGCGCATAGACCGGCTCGGTGTCGATGGCGTTGCTGCTGATCAGGCGCTCAGGCTTGCCGCCGGCTGCGGGCATGGTGTAAATCTGCGCCAGGCCGTCTTGCGACAAGGTCACGGCCAGGCGCTTGCCGTCGGGCGACCAGGCCGGTGCGCTGTTGCTGCCGCGAAAGCTGGCCACCACGCGGCGTTCGCCAGTGCTGAGGTCTTGCGCCCAGACCACCGCCTTCTGGGCTTCAAAAGACACATAGGCCAGCTGCTTGCCATCGGGCGACCAGGCCGGCGAGATGATGGGCTCGGGGCTGGCCAGCGCCACCTGCCCGCCTTCGCCGTCGGCGTCGGCGATGTGCAGGGTGTAGCGTCGGCCGGCGCGCACCACGTAGGCGATGCGCGTGGCGTAGACGCCGCGCTCGCCGGTCAGCTTCTGGTGGATTTCATCGGCCACGCGGTGCGCGGCCAGACGCAGGTCGGCGGCCAGCACCACCTTGCTCTGGCCCAGCAACTCTTCGCCCTTGACGGTGTCCCACAGCTTGTAGCGCACGTCGTAGCGGCCATCGACGCCGCGCGTCACCGAACCCGCCACCAGCGCATCCACACCGCGCCCGCGCCAGGCCGCCATGTCGATGGTGCTGCGCTCGTCCAGCGACTTGTCGGGCTCTACGGCGCGGAACAGGCCGCTGCGTTCCAGGTCGGCGCGCACCACCTGCGACACCGCCACGCCCGACGCGGCTTCATCGCGAAACGGCCCCAGCCCCAGCGGCACCTGGGTGGCGCCGACGCCAGCGATCTCAACACGGAACTGGGCCGCAGCGGGCCCGGCGACAGCGGCCAGACTCAATGCGGTGAGCAGGCGGCGACGCAAGGGGTCTATCAGCGCAGAGGTCAAGGC
>JAYVBO010000699.1:0-2199 GCA_043750435.1 Betaproteobacteria bacterium
CGCGTGTCAGCCTCACGCCCGGCACCGCCGAGCTGCAGGCCAGTCTGCATCTGCCGGCCAACCCTTTCGGGCGCTGGCTGAATGTGCGGGCGCGGGTGCTTGAAACCCCCGGCTTGCCACGGATAGCCGCCTTGCAAGTCGGCAGACTGCCGCTGCCGGCCTGGCTGGCCGTGCCGCTGCTGCGCCGGGCGGCCGACCGCGCCGGACTGCGCACCGAACTGGCGATGGCCGCCGAGGTGGTGCGCCGGGTGAATTTTCAGCCGCAGCAACTGACGCTGAGCTATGTGCTGCGTGCCGACAGTGCCGAGCGCTTCGTGGCGGCGGTGGTGCCGCCGGCCGAACAGCAAAGGCTGCGTGCCTATTCCGACCAGCTGGTGGCGCTGGCGGCCGCGCCGAATGCCGAGAGTAACCACTCACTGGCTCGATGGATAGGCCCGATGTTCGAACTGGCCCGCCAGCGCAGCCAGGCCGGCGGCGATGCCGCAGCCGAGAACCGCGCCGCCATCGTTGCCCTGACGCTTTACGCCAACGGTCGCAGCCTGGACCGGCTGCTGCCCGCCGCCCGCCACTGGCCGCAACCGCAAGCCCAGCGGCTGACGCTGGCCGGGCGCGACGATTCCCCGCTGCATTTGCTGATCTCGGCCGCGCTGGCGGTGGAAGCCAGCAGCCCGTTGTCCCGGGCCGTGGGCTTGTACAAAGAGGTGGCCGATTCACGCGGCGGCAGCGGCTTCAGCTTCAACGACCTGGCCGCCGACCGCGCCGGCACGCGCCTGGGTGAACTGGCGGTGCAGCAGCCGCAGCGCCTGCAAGCAGCGCTGGCGCGCGGGGTGCAGGAAGCCGACTTCATGCCACACGCCGCCGACCTGCCCGAATCCATGGCCGAGCCGGAATTCAAGCGCCGCTTCGGCGGCATCGGCGAACCGCGCTACGTGGCGATGGTGGCCGAGATCGACCGACGCGTCGGCGCCTTAGCGGCCTTGCGCTGAATCGGCGTCCACCGCGCGGCCGCCAGGGCCTGCCCCGGCCAGCATGTCAAAACGGAACATGCGGCATTCGATGGCGCCATTCCACAGCGGCACGCGGCGGCTTTCCTTCAGGCGCATCGCGCCGGGCAGCTTCATGTCGGGGCTCAGCAGCCAGGCGTGCCAGCCGCTGTACTGGCGCTTCCAGTGCGCGGCCAGGCTGCTGAAGAACTCGTTCGAGGTGCCGCCGCCTTCAAAGCCCTCACGTGCCGTCACGCTGCCTTGCCCCTTGGGCGCGATGCGCTCGCCGTAGGGCGGGTTCATGATCAGCGTGCCGGACGCCGCCGGCGGCGGGCGCTGCAGGGCGTCAGCGGTCTTGAATTCGATGGCCTGCGCCACGCCCGCCCGCTCGGCGTTACGGGTGGCGAAGTCGGTCATGCGGAAGCTGACATCGCCAGCAAACAGCGGCACCGTCGGTGCATGCACACGGGCCTGCGCTGCACCTTGCAATTCACGCCAGGCCGGCAGGTGCGCCTTGAAGGGCAACATGCGTTCGAAGGCAAAGCGACGTTGGCTGCCCGGCGCAATGCCGCAGGCCATTTGCGCGGCTTCGATGACGATGGTGCCGGCGCCGCAGCAGGGGTCGAACAGCGGCCCGTCTTCGGCGCGGCCTTGCCAGCCGGCGGCGGCCAGCATGGCGGCGGCCAGGGTTTCTTTCAGCGGCGCCTCACCGGTGTCTTCGCGCCAGCCGCGCTTGAACAGCGCGTCGCCCGAGGTGTCGGCGTAAAGCGTGGCGTTCTCCGGGCCGACAAACAGGGTCAGCGGCAAATCGGGGTGGCGGGTGTCCACGCTGGGCCGCGCGCCGGTTTTCTCACGCAGTTGGTCGCACACGGCGTCCTTGATGCGCAGCGCGGTGAAGTTCAGGCTTTGCAGCGGCGAACGCATGGCCACCACGTCCACGCGCAAGGTCTGCTCGGGGGTGATCCAGCGCTGCCAGTCCACCCGCAGGCCCAGTTCGTAGAGGTCGTTGGTGTCGCGGTAATAGCCTTCGACCAGCGGCCACAGCACGCGTGTGGCGAGCCGGCTTTCCAGGTTCAGTTGCATGGCCATGCGCTCATCGCCTTCCACCCAGACGCCGCCGCGGCCGGTGTCGGCGCGCACGCCGGTGATGCGCAGCACTTCATCGGCCAGCAAGGCCTCGACGCCGCCGCTGCAGGGCAGGAATAGGGTGGTCACT
>JAYVBO010000700.1:0-2192 GCA_043750435.1 Betaproteobacteria bacterium
TTTCGGCCAGGGCTTATTTCAGCTTCTGCAGCATTTCGCCCATCTTCTGGTGCAGCGCGTTCACCGCCTTCAGCGGCCGCACCATGACCTTGAAATCCACGATCTGGCCGCGGTCGTCCCAGCGGATCAGGTCGACGCCGTTGATGTGCACGCCGTCGATCTCGGTGGTGAATTCCAGCAATGCATCACGCGGGCCGACGATCTCGCGCTCGTAGCGGAAATGTCCATTGTTCAGCACGTGCAACGCGCCCTGCAGATACAGCAGCGTGATGGCCTTGCCGCGCTGCGGCGTGTGCACCACCGGCGAGTGGAAAACCACTTCATCAGCCAACAGCGCAGCCAGCTTGCCCGCGTCTCGGGACTTCACCAGGTCGTGCCAGACGGCCAGGGTGTCGATCATCTTTTTCTCCTTGTTCCAGGTGCTCGGCGTGTTCAGCGGGCGTAGGTGACGCCGCCGTCCACCACCAGGGTCGAGCCGACCACGTAGTCGCCGGCGCGTGAAGCCAGGTAGATGGCGGCGCCAGCCATGTCGTCGTCGACGCCGATGCGTCGCGCGGGGATGCGCTGCGCGACCTCGTCGCCGTGGTCGCGCGCCACGCGGTTCATCTCGGACGCGAAAGCCCCGGGCGCGATGGCGCTGACCATGATGCCCTCGGGCGCCAGCTTCAGCGCCATGCGCTTGGTCAGGTGGATCAGGCCGGCCTTGCTGGCGGCGTAGGAATAGGTCTCTTGCGGGTTCACCGACACGCCGTCGATGGACGCGATGTGGATGACCTTGGCGCAATGCCCGCGCGCCGCGCCAGCCTTCAGCAAACCGTGCAGGGCCTGGGTCAGGAAGAAGGGGGTTTTCAGGTTCAGGTCGACAACCTTGTCCCAGCCCGCTTCAGGAAATTCGTCGAAGTCGGCGCCCCAGGCCGCACCGGCGTTGTTGACCAGGATGTCCAGGTGCGATTCACGTGCCGCGTAGGCCGCGACCAGGCCGCGCATGCCGACTTCGGTGGACACATCGGCGGGCAGCGAAACGCACGGGCCCGATGTTGCAAATTCGGCCGACAACTCGGCCGCCGTGGCATCGCAGGCCGAAGCCTTGCGGGCCGAGATGTAGACGCGCGCGCCGGCTTGCAGAAAGCCGGCCGCAATCATGCGGCCGATGCCGCGCGAGCCGCCGGTGACGAGTGCCGTGCGGCCGGCCAGGGAGAAGAGGTCTTGCATCGTCATGTCTCCATGAATTACATACTGCGGCGGTACTGCCCGCCCACTTCAAACAGCGCGTCGGTGATCTGACCCAGGCTGCAGCAACACACGGCATCCATCAACACTTCGAAGACATTGCCGTTGGCGATGACCGCCTGCTGCAGACGCTGCAACATGGCCGGCGCTTCGGCGGCGTGGCGGCTGTGGAAATCGGCCAGGCGCGCCAACTGCGACTGCTTTTCTTCCTCGGTACTGCGCGCCAGTTCGATGCTGTCCATGGCGGGGTCGCCATGCGGGTTGCGGAAGGTGTTGACGCCGATGATCGGATATTCGCCGGTGTGCTTGAGCATTTCGTAATGCATGCTCTCTTCCTGGATCTTGCCGCGCTGGTAGCCGGTTTCCATGGCGCCCAGCACGCCGCCGCGCTCGGCGATTTTTTCGAATTCGCTCAGCACCGCCGCTTCCACCAATTCGGTCAATTCGTCGATGACGAAAGCGCCCTGGTTGGGGTTTTCGTTCTTCGCCAAGCCCCATTCGCGGTTGATGATCATTTGTATGGCCATGGCCCGGCGAACGCTGTCTTCGGTGGGCGTGGTGATGGCCTCATCGAAGGCGTTCGTGTGCAGTGAATTGCAGTTGTCGTAAACGGCTATCAGTGCTTGCAGCGTGGTGCGGATGTCGTTGAACTGAATTTCCTGCGCGTGCAAGGACCGACCGCTGGTCTGCACGTGGTATTTCAGTTTCTGGCTGCGTTCATTGGCGCCGTAGCGCTCGCGCAGCGCCACCGCCCAGATCCTGCGGGCAACCCGCCCCAGCACGGTGTATTCCGGGTCCATGCCATTGCTGAAGAAGAAGCTCAGGTTGGGCGCGAAGTCGTCGATGTGCATGCCGCGCGCCAAGTACGCTTCGACAAAGGTAAAGCCATTGCTCAGCGTGAAGGCCAATTGGCTGATCGGGTTGGCCCCGGCTTCGGCGATGTGATAGCCGCTGATGCTGAC
>JAYVBO010000701.1:0-5099 GCA_043750435.1 Betaproteobacteria bacterium
GAAGTCCATGTCGCCGAGGTGATCTTCGTCACCCAGGATGTCCGTGAGAACGGCGAAACGATTCCCTTCCTTGATCAGGCCCATGGCGATACCGGCCACGTGCGCCTTCAGGGGCACGCCAGCGTCCAGCATCGACAGGCAGCCGCCGCAGACCGAAGCCATCGACGAGGAGCCGTTGGATTCGGTGATTTCCGACACCACACGGATGGTGTACGGGAAGTCTTCCTTGTTCGGCAGCACGGCGATCAGCGCGCGTTTGGCGAGGCGGCCGTGGCCGATTTCGCGACGCTTGGGCGAACCCACACGACCCGTTTCGCCGGTGGCGAATGGCGGCATGTTGTAGTGCAGCATGAAGTTGTCGGTGTACTCGCCGGCCAGCGCGTCGATACGCTGTGCGTCGCGCTCCGTGCCCAGCGTGACGGCCACCAGCGCCTGCGTTTCGCCGCGCGTGAACAGCGACGAACCGTGGGTGCGCGGCAGCACGCTGTTGCGGATTTCGATGGCGCGGACGGTGCGCGTGTCGCGGCCGTCGATGCGCGGCTCGCCGGCCAGAATCTGGCTGCGCACGATGCGGGCTTCGATGTCGAACAGCAGGCCTTCAACGGCCACCTTGTCGAAGGCGGCGCCTTCGGCCTTCAGCGCGGCCATCACGTCAGACGTGGCGGTGCGGCAGGCTTGCGTACGGGCTTGCTTGCTGCGGATCTGGTAGGCGGCGCGCAGAGGGCCTTCGGCCAGCGCGTTGACCTTGGCGATGAAAGGCTCGTCCTTGGCCGGCGCGGCCCAGGGCCAGTCGGCCTTGCCGGCGTCACGCACCAGCTCGTTGATGGCGCTGATGGCGACCTTGCTTTGCTCGTGGCCGAAGACCACGGCGCCCAGCATGATTTCTTCGCTCAGCTGGTCGGCTTCCGATTCCACCATCAGCACGGCGGCTTCGGTGCCGGCCACGACCAAGTCCATCTTGCTGTTCAGCAATTCGGTTTGACCGGGGTTCAGCACGTATTCGCCATTGATGTAGCCGACGCGGGCCGCGCCCACAGGGCCGTTGAACGGCAGGCCGCTGATGGCCATGGCGGCGCTGGAACCGATGAGGGCGGCGATGTCGGCCTGCACTTCGGAATTCAGGCTCAGCACGTGCACGACGACCTGAACTTCATTGAAGAAGCCTTCCGGGAACAGCGGGCGCAGCGGGCGGTCGATCAGGCGGCTGGTGAGTGTTTCCAGCTCACTCGGGCGGCCTTCGCGCTTGAAGAAGCTGCCGGGGATCTTGCCGGCGGCGTAGGTCTTCTCGATGTAGTCGACGGTCAGCGGGAAGAAGTCCTGGCCGGCCTTGACTTCGTTCTTGGCGACGACGGTGGCGAGCACCACGGTGCCCTCCATGCTGACGATCACGGCGCCGGTGGACTGGCGCGCGATTTCGCCGGTTTCCAGGGTGACCGTGTGCTGGCCCCATTGGAAGGTCTTGGTGACTTTGTTGAACAGGCTCATGCGATGTCTTCCTCTTTTTGAGTGGGCAGCGCAATGCCATTCCACCGGTTGCCCTGCGCGGGAAACCGGTGGAATGACACAGCCAATGCGGCCCGTTGTTGGAACATTCGATGCAAGGGCGCCACCACGCGGCGGCGACCCCGTCGTTCGAACTTACTTGCGCAGGCCGAGTTTGGCGATCAGCGCGGTGTAGCGCTCGGCGTCGCGGTCCTTCAGGTAGGACAGCAGGCGCTTGCGCGCATTGACCATCTTCAGCAGGCCGCGGCGGCCGTGGTGGTCTTTCAGGTGCAACTTGAAGTGCGGGGTCAGTTCGTTGATGCGCGTGGTGAGCAGCGCGACTTGAACTTCAGGGCTGCCGGTATCAGCAGGCCCGCGGGCATGGGTCTTGACGACTTCGGCGACGGTGGCAAGGGCGAGAGGCATGTGTTTTCCAGTGGGATCGTGGAAAACCGCCACGCGGCCGCCTGAATGGCGCGCCGCCTGAGGGTTTCCGTGGTTACTTGCGGACGCCAGTGAAACCGACCGGCGCCGTGCTTGATTTCCCCGTCAATCAGCAGGCCGACTGGCGGGGAACCCGGCATTATAGCCGCAAGGCGCCACGCAGCCGGTTCAGGCCGTCCTGCAACCGCGCCGGGTCGCGCGAGGCGAAACACCAGCGCAGCCAGCCTTCACCTTCGGCCCCAAAAGCGCCGCCGGGCGCCAGTCCCAGGCCGTGCTCGGCCACCAGGCGCCGGGCGCAGGCCAGGCTGTCGTCCTCGCCGTCGATGCGGAAGTAGGCATACAGCCCGGCCTCAGGCCTGGCCACCTGCACGCCGGGCAGCGCCAGCAAGCCGTCCAGCAGCGTGTCGCGGCAGACTTTGAGCCGCGCCACCAGATCGGGCACAAAGCCGTCGGCCAGGGCCAGCGCGGCCAGGCCACCGCGCTGCACGAAGACGGGTGCGCAGGAGCTGTTGAATTCCAACAGCTTGCCCGCTGCGTCCATCTGGCCGCGCGGCAACACCAGCCAGCCCAGGCGCCAGCCGGTCATCAAAAAGCTCTTGCTGAAGCTGCCGACGACGACCAGGCGGTCGTCCGGCGCGCTGATGTCCAGGAAGCTGGGCGCCGCCGCGCTTTCGAAGTGAATGCGCTCGTAGACCTCGTCAGCGACGATCCAGGTGCCGGTGCGGCGGCAGTGGTCCAGCAGCACTTGCTGTTCCGTGCGGCTCAGCGTCCAGCCGGTGGGGTTGTTGGGCGAATTGACCAGCAGCACGCGCGTGGCGGAGGTCACTGCAGCCAACAGTTCTTGCAAGTCCAAGCGCCAGGCGCCGGCGACAGGGCGCAGCGCCACGCGGGTCACCCGCGCGCCCAGGATGGCCGGCTGCGCGGTCAGATTGGGCCACACCGGCACCACGGCCACGACTTCATCGCCCGGGTCCAGCAGCAACTGCATGGCCAGCATCAGGCCGGTGACGCCCGACGAAGTGACCGCCACGCGCTGGGCATCCACCGTGCCGTGCAGCGCGCTGGCGTAAGCGGCGATGGCCGCCCGCAGTTCAGGCAGGCCGAAGTTGTGGGTGTAGAAGGTTTCGCCACGCGCCAGCGATTCAGCCGCCGCCTGGCGTATGGGCTCGGGCGTGACCTCGTCGCTCTCGCCAAACCAGAAGGGCAGCACGTCGCTGCGGCCCAGGCCGGCATTGGCCACGAGGCGGATCTGGGAGCCGGGCAGGTTCTGGATGGCGTCGCGCATGCGGCTCTCGATCGGGTTCAAAAGTGGCAACACAGGGGCGTCAAGACGGCGTCGCCCAGGCCTTATTCGGGGCGCACCATGCGGCAGCTCGACGGCAGTGCCAGTGCGCCCGCGTCATAGCTGCGCACCGTGCGAAAGCCGTAGCCCGAACCTTCCACCTCATGCGGCACCCCGGGCGTGCCGGCCCGCTCCATCACGCTGACGACCAGCGGCTGCTGCAACTGATGGTCGGCCGCGCGCATCACGGCGGGGTGCAGCGTCAAGCCGGCCATGCCGGCCATGCGGCCGTCGAAGCGCGCACCTTCCAGCGCTTGCGCCACCGCCGCGGCTTCGGTGCTGCCGGCGCGCTCGACGGCCGCGGCCAGCATTTCCACCAGCACGGCCATGCGCACATGGACGTAGTCCTCACGCGGGTCGGAGAAGCGGCGGGCAAAGGCGCCGTAGAAGGCCTCGGACGCCGGGCCGCCGACGTTCGGGTGCCATTCAGCCACCGCCAGCACACGCCCGATGCCGGCATCGCCGATGGCCGCCGGCGCGCCCAGCGCATTGCCGTAGAAGGTGTAGAGCTTGGCCTCAGACCCCGCCTCACGCAGGGCCCGCACCAGCAAGGTCAGGTCATTGCCCCAATTGCCGGTCAAGACGGCTTGCGCACCGCCGGCCTTGATCTTCGCTGCATAGGGCAGGAAGTCCTTCACGCGGCCTATGGGGTGCAGTTCATCACCGACGATGTCGATGTCGGGCCGCTTGGCCGCAAGCAACTGCCGCGCGGTTTTCGCGAACTGCTGGCCGAAGCTGTAGTCCTGCCCGATCAGGTAGACGCGGCGCACGCTGCGGTCCAGCTGCAGCACGTCGGTCAGCGCGGCCAGGCGCATGTCGGCGTGGGCGTCAAAGCGGAAGTGCCAGTAGCTGCAGCGCTCGTTGGTCAGCGTCGGGTCGACGGCCGAATAGTTCAACAGCAGCGCACGGCGTTGCGGCTGGCGGACGTTGTGCTTGTCCAGCGCGTCCACCAGGGCCGCCGCCGTGGCCGAACTGTTGCCCTGGGTGATGAAGCTGACGCCGTCGTCCAGCGCACTGCGCAGCAGCGTCAAGGCTTCTTCGACATTGCCCTTGCTGTCGTGACGCTGCAATTGCAGCGGGCGCTGCACGCCGCCCACGCGCACCCCGCCGCGCTGGTTGACGCGCTCGGTGGCCCACAGCAGGTTGCGGAAAACGGCCTCACCGGCATTCGCGAAAGCGCCGGAAAGGCCTTCGATCATGGCGATGCGGATGGGTTCAACAGCCGCACGCGCCTTGAACGTTGGCAGGGCCAAGGCGCAGGGCAGCGCCAGCATGGCACGACGGTTTGGATACACGTGGGGAGGGTGAGACTTGAAATCGAAGGGGCCGAATCCATCTGTTCCGGCATGAGTGCAGCAGCGTGTTGCAGCCGAAACCCGATTCTAGGAGCCGCCATGTTCATCATCCCCACCCCCCGTGATGCGCGCCATTTCTCGCGCCTGTTCGACGACACGCTGGAGCGCTATTTCGCCCCCGCTGCCGCCGCCACGGCCGAAGCCCCGACTGCCCGCAACCCCGCGCTGGACGTGGCCGAAAGCGACGGCGCCTATACCGTGAAGCTGGACATGCCCGGCGTGACCAAGGAAGACATCAAAGTGTCCGTCGAAGGCCGCCAGGTCAAGGTGCAGGCGCGAAGCGAAAAGGCCGACGAGCGCCGCGAAGGCGAACGCGTGGTCTACCGCGAACGCTCGGCCACGGCCTATGCGCGCAGCTTCACGCTGGCCGCCGAAGTCGATCAGGCTGAAGCACTGGCCAAGCTGGAAAACGGCGTGCTGACCTTGACGCTGCCCAAGCGCGGCGCCCGCAGCGCGGCGCAAGTGACGGTCAACTG
>JAYVBO010000702.1:0-5099 GCA_043750435.1 Betaproteobacteria bacterium
TTTGCGCTGGAAGTCGCGCGCGGCCAGCCCACGGCCCTGGTGGCGGCCAGCGCCGACGCCGGCTTGGCGGCCACGGCCGTCGAGGCCTTCCACGCCGAAGCGCTGCGCGTCTACACCAGCACCGACGTGGTGGGTGTCGAGGTGGGTGGCGCGGTGAAGAACGTGATGGCGATCGCCGTCGGCATCCTCGACGGCCTGCCCGAAGCCGGCCAGAACGCCCGCGCCGCGCTGATCACGCGCGGTCTGGCCGAGATGACCCGGCTGGGCGTCGCGCTGGGCGCGCAGGTCGAAACCTTCATGGGTTTGTCAGGCCTGGGCGACCTGGTGCTGACCGCCACCGGCGACTTGTCGCGCAACCGCCGTGTCGGCCTGCTGCTGGCGGCAGGCCTGCCGCTGGATGAGGTGTTGCGCTCGCTGGGCCATGTGGCCGAAGGCGTGCTGTCGGCGCCGACGGTGCTGGCGCGTGCGCAGCGGCTGGGCGTGGACATGCCCATCGCCCAGGCTGTGGTGGACGTGCTGCAAGGCCGCATCACGCCGCCCGACGCGGTGGCGCGGCTGATGGCGCGCGAGGCTCGCGCCGAATCCTGATCGCCGCCGCCGGCTGCCTGCTTGGCGCAGGCGGCCCGGCCCGTTGACGCCGCTTCAGCTGCCGTGCGCGTAGCCGTTCTGCCGCCAGGCTTCGAATACCGCTACCGCCACCGCGTTGCTGAGGTTCAAGCTGCGCTGGCCCGCGCGCATCGGCAAGCGCGCCCGCTGGCCGGGAGCAAATGCTTCGCGCACAGCCTCGGGCAGGCCCGCCGTTTCGCTGCCGAAAACCAGCCAGTCGCCGCGCTGCCAGGCGACATCGGCAAAGGGCTGGCTGCCCCGCGTGGTGAAGGCAAAACATCGCGCCGGGTCGGGCTGCTCGGCGTGCAGCAAGGCCGCCCACGAGGCGTGCACGTGCACGGCGGCGTACTCGTGATAGTCCAGCCCGGCGCGGCGCAACTGCTTGTCTTCCATCGTGAAACCCAGCGGTTCAACCAGGTGCAGCCGGCAGCCGGTGTTGGCCGCCAGCCGGATGACATTGCCGGTGTTGGGCGGGATTTCGGGCGCCACCAGAACGATGTTGAACATGGCGGCGTTCAGTGCTCGGGCGTACGGGCCAGCACCCACACATCGACGGCGGCTGCACCGGCGCGCAACAGCGCATCGGCAGCCGCGTGGGCGGTGGCGCCGGTGGTCATCACGTCGTCCACCAGGGCGATGCGCCGGCCCTGCAGTGCGGCGCGCTGTGCGGGGTCAGCCATGAAGGCGCTGCGCAAATTGCGCTGGCGCGCGCTGCGG
The DNA here is from genome assembly GCA_043750435.1 of Betaproteobacteria bacterium. Taxonomy (GTDB): domain Bacteria; phylum Pseudomonadota; class Gammaproteobacteria; order Burkholderiales; family Burkholderiaceae_C; genus Rubrivivax. The sequence continues at coordinate 1,324 of JAYVBO010000702.1, forward strand.
CCCAACTCGATCTGGTGGGCGGCGTCCAGCGGCCGCAGCAGCAGCGTGGCCGAGGCCGGTAGGGCCAGTGCGGCGGCCACGCGGCGGGCCAGTTCCCAGGCCTGGTTGTAGCCGCGCGCGGCCAGGCGCTGGACCGACATGGGCACCGCGGCCACGCGGTCGGGCAGCGGGCCGGGCGCCTCGCGCACCGCCGCCGTCATGCGCTCGGCCAGCACGCCCGCGAGTTCGGCGCGGCCGTGGAATTTGAAGTCGGCGACCAGGCGGTCCCAGGGGAAGCTGTAGTCGGCCACGCAGACGGTGTGTTCGAAAGGCGGCGGCTCGCGCAGGCAGGCGCCGCAGGCGGGGGCGGCCGCGCCCAGGCCCAGGCCGCAGCGAGCGCAGCGCGGGCGCGGTGCGGCAAAGCGCGCCACGCAGGCGGCGCACAGGGCGGCATCGGACCAGCAGCGACAGACCTCGCACTGGCTGGGCAGGGTGACGGCCGCCTTGGTGCGTGCCAGCAAAGAGAAAACCATCGCCTCAATATACTGGCCGCCGATGGACAACCCCGAGCGCAGCACGCGCCGCCCCCTGGACACGACGGCCCTGGCGCGCGTCTCGCGCCGGCTCAACCTGGCCCCTGCCGCGCCCTGGCTGCACGGCGAAGTGGCGCGGCGCATGGTCGAGCGCCTGCCCATCGTCAAACTGCAACCCGCCAGCGTCATCGACTGGGGCAGCCATGTCGGCGGCAGCAGCGCCTTGCTGCGCACGGCCTATCCAAAGGCCCGCCTCCTTGCCGTCGAGCCCGAAGCCGCGCGGCGCGACGCCACCGCTGCGGCGCTGGCCCTGCCGTGGTGGTCGCCGTCGCGCTGGTCGGGCAAAGGCAGCGTGGCCGTCACGCCAGCTGAGCTGGGCGTTGGGCAGAGCCAGTTGCTGTGGGCCAATATGGGGCTGCACGGCGTGGCAGATCCGCAAGCCGAGATGAAGCAGTGGCAGCGCGTGCTGGCCGTGGACGGCTTCCTGATGTTTGCCACGCTGGGCCCGGGCACGCTGGGCAGCTTGCGGGCGCTCTACGCGGGCCAAGGTTGGCCGGCGCCCTTCGCGCCTTTCGTGGACATGCACGACCTGGGCGACATGCTGCTGCACGCCGGCTTCGCCGATCCGGTGATGGACCAGGAGCAGATCACGCTGACCTGGCCCACGGCCGAGGCCGCGTTGGCCGAACTGCGTGGGCTGGGCGGCAATGTGGGCATCGGCCGCCCGCAGGGCCTGCGCACGCCGCGCTGGCGCGCACGCCTGGCCGCGCAATTGCAGGCGGTCTGCGGTCGCGACGGGCGCGTGGCGCTGGACTTTGAAATCGTCTACGGCCACGCCTTCCGCCCCGCGCCGAGGCCGCGCTTGGCCGCCGAAACCGCCGTGCCGCTGGACGACATGCGGGCCATGGCCCGCGCCCGGCGTCCGGCCCGCTGATCCCGGCAGGCCCTTTGCTGCGCCTGCGATAGAATTTAAGGCTATGCAGGGTTCAGGCCGCGCGATGTCGCTCGCGCGCATCCCCCCGATGCTTTTGACCTTGCCTAACGGCTATACCGCCCGCCCGAATGCTTCCGCGCTGAATGACCGCCACACTCGCCCCCAGCCCTTGGCCGATGCCGCCGGGCGTGCCCCGCAGCACGCTGTGGCTGTTCGGCCGTGAAGTGCTGATCGGCGAAGGCGCCAGCGCCGCCCGTGCTCTGCAGTGGCGGTTCTTGCGCAACGGCTCGATCACGCCGCGCCAGCTGGCTCTGGTTTGCAGCGCGCTGAGCCTGGCGTCGCTGGCCATCGCTGCCGGTTTGTTTCCCCAGGGCGCCACCCTGGTGCTGGCCTTTGCGGGCATCGGGCTGTTGGCTGTGGGTGCCGCCATGCTGGTCTTTGCGCGCCATGCCGCCGATCACGAAACGCTCACCCTGCTGGGCCGCTCACTGCACGTCGAGCAGTGCAGCGGTAGCCGGGTGAACCGAACCGATTTCGCCGCCGACTGGCTGACCGTTGAACCCGCCGCAGGGCAGGGTTCGCTGGTCGAGCTGAACGGCCGCGGCCAATGTGTGCGCGTGGGCCGTTTTCTGCGCCCCGAACTCCGTGGTGCGTTTGCACGTGAATTGCGACTGGCCTTGCGCCGGGCGCCCGTGCCTGCTGCACCCCCGGCCGATGCCAAGACCGACACGAACTGAAGTGAAGACGATGAAGATGACGCTCAAGACGATATCTGCGCTGCGGCACCGCCTGTCTGCTGCGGCCCTGGGCCTGGGCGTGATGCTCACGTCGGGTCTGGCGCAGGCCGTGAATGACCTGCCCGGCGGCCCCGCCGTGCGCCAGCTGGACCTGCACCCGGCTGTCACCAAGATCGCCGAGCAGCAGCACTGGCTGCACAACGTCATGCTCGTTGTCTGCGTGCTGATCTTCCTCGCGGTCTTTGGTGTGATGTTCTATTCCATCCTCAAGCATCGCAAGTCGCTGGGGCACAAGTCGGCCAGCTTCCACGAAAGCGTGGCCGTTGAAATCGCCTGGACCGTGGTGCCCTTCATCATCGTCATCGGCATGGGCGCCCTGGCCACCCGCACCGTGGTGGCCATGAAGGACACCAGCAATGCCGACCTGACCATCAAGGCCACCGGTTACCAGTGGAAGTGGGGTTATGACTATCTGAACGGCGAGGGCGAAGGCATCGCCTTCCTGCAGACCCTGGACGTGGCGCAGCGCGTGATGTCCGACACCGGCAAGCCTTCGGGCGACGACTACCTGCTGAAGGTGGACAACCCGCTGGTGGTGCCGGTCGACAAGAAAGTGCGCATCATCACGACGGCCAACGACGTGATCCATTCCTTTGCGGTCAACTCCCTGGGCATCAAGCAAGATGCCATTCCGGGATTCGTGCGTGACACCTGGTTCCGGGCCGAGAAGATCGGCGATTACCACGGCCAGTGCCAGGAGCTGTGCGGCAAGGAACACGCCTACATGCCCATCCACGTCAAGGTGGTCAGCCAGGCGGATTACGCCAAGTGGGTCGACGGCAAGAAGAAGGAAATGGCCGCGCTGGCCGACGACCCGAGCAAGACATGGAAGCTCGAAGAGTTGGTTGCGCGTGGCGAGAAGGTCTACGCCGCCAACTGCTCGGCGTGCCACAAACCTGACGGCAAGGGCGCCGGTCCGATCAAGGCCTTGGACGGCGCCGCTGTGGTGCTGGACGCCGACAAGGGCAAGCAGATCCACGTGTTGCTGAACGGCCAGAACAACGGCGCCATGCCGTCGTGGAAGGCTTTGTCGGACACCGAACTGGCGGCCGTCATCACCTACACCAAGAACAACTGGAGCAACAAGACCGGGCAGCTCGTGCAGCCGTCCGAAGTTGTTGCGGCCCGCAAGTAAAACGAAGATCGCGAAGGAAGCCCCATGAGCGCAGTTCTCGACCATCCCGGTCACCACGCTGACGATCACGACCACGACCACGATCACGGCCACCCGCACGGCTGGCGCCGCTGGTTGTTTGCCACCAACCACAAGGACATCGGCACGATGTACCTGCTGTTCAGCTTCACGATGCTGATGGTGGGTGGCGTGCTGGCGTTGTTGATCCGCACCGAGCTGTTTCAGCCTGGCCTGCAGTTCTTCAACCCCGAATTGTTCAACCAGTTCACCACCATGCACGGCCTGATCATGGTGTTCGGGGCCATCATGCCGGCCTTCGTGGGCTTCGCGAACTGGATGATTCCGCTGCAAATTGGCGCAGCGGACATGGCCTTCGCGCGCATGAACAACCTCAGCTT
>JAYVBO010000703.1:0-2189 GCA_043750435.1 Betaproteobacteria bacterium
CTTCCAGGCCGCGGCAAGCGCCGGCACTTCGGCCAGCGCGTCGCCTTGGGTCAAGCGCCTTTCGGCGGTGCCCAGCGGTTCGCTGAAGTCGGCCAGAGCCGGCGTGGCGCGCTTCGGTATGGCGGCAAAGTACTCTTTCACCAGGGCCAGCGCGCGGGCCGGCGTCACGTCGCCGGCGATCGACAGCACCGCGTTGTTCGGGCCGTAGTAGTCACTGTGGAAGGCGCGCACGTCGTCCAGGCTGGCGCGTTCCAGGTCTTCAAAGCTGCCGTAGCCGTCATGCTTGTTGGCCCATTTGTCGAAGGCCAGGCCGGCGATGTCTATCCACATGAAGCCGCCGTAGGGCTGGTTCTTCACGTTGACGCGGATCTCCTCCTTCACCACGTCTTGCTGGTTCTTCAGCGTGGTGGGGTTGAAGTCCAGCGTCTTCATGCGGTCGGCTTCCAGCCACAAAAAGGCTTCCAGCGCCGACACCGGCGCGCGTTCGATGTAGTTGGTGAAGTCGGCCCGCGTGCTGCCGTTGTTGTCACCGCCGCCGGCCGTGGTCACACGGTCGAAGACGCCCTTGGGCGCCTTGGGCGTGCCCTGGAACATCAGGTGTTCGAAGAGGTGGGCAAAGCCGGTGCGGCCCTGCGGTTCACGCCGCATGCCCACCTTGTAGACCACGCTGATGCCCACGGTGGGCGAGCTGTGGTCTTCACTGACCACGAGGGTCAGACCATTCGGCAAGGTGGTGACAGTGACCGGCAGGGTCCAGGTGTCGGCGGCGACCGCCGCCAAAGGCAGCAGCCATAAGGCCAGCAGGGTGTGCAGCTTGCGCATCGGCGTTGTCGAGCAAGTCGAAAACGGCGAGTGTGCCGCAGCCTGCCGCCGTGGCCGTCAGCCTTCCAGCAGCCGCACCTTCACGCTCTTGCCCTTGATCTTGCCGCTGTCCAGCTTGCGCAGCACTTGCTGCGCGATGTCGCGCGCCACGGCCACATAGGTGCTGAATTCATTGACGTTGATCTTGCCGATCTGCGCGCCGGCAAAGCCCAGGTCTTTGGTCAACGCGCCCAGCACGTCGCCGGGGCGTATCTTTTCCTTGCGGCCACCCAGGATCTGGATGGTCTGCATGGGCGGCAGCAACGGTTCCTTGCTGGCCGGCGTCAGGCTAGCGAGCGGCTGCCAGTTGCTGACGAAGTTACCGGCCTTTTCGATACGGCCTACGGGGCCCATTTCGTCTACGCTGGCCAGGCTGAAGGCCCAGCCTTCTTCGTCGCCGTCTTTGCTCATCCTGCCGGTGCGGCCGATGCGGTGCGTGTGGGTGTCGGCGTCGGACGTGATGTCGACGTTGATCACCGCTTCCAGCTGCGTGATGTCCAGCCCGCGCGCCGCGATGTCGGTGGCCACCAGCACGCTGGTGCTGCGGTTGGCGAAACGCACCAGCACCTGGTCGCGGTCGCGCTGGTCCAGGTCACCGTGCAGTTCCAGCGCGGCATAGCCTTCGGCCTGCAGCACGGCCACCAGGTCGCGGCACTGCTGCTTGGTGTTGCAAAAGGCCAGCGTGCTGACCGGCCGGTAGTGCGCCAGCAACTGGCCCACGGCGTGCAGGCGCTGGGCTTCCGTCACTTCATAAAACACCTGACGGATCTTGCTGCTGGTGTGGGCAGCCAGCAGCTTCACTTCTTTGGGCTCGCGCATGAAGGCCGCCGCCAGCTTGCTGATGCCTTCAGGGTAGGTGGCCGAAAACAGCAGCGTCTGGCGCTGCTTGGGGCACAGCTTGGCGACATAAGCGATGTCGTCGAAGAAGCCCATGTCCAGCATGCGGTCGGCCTCGTCCAGCACCAGGGTGTTCAGGGCTTCCAGGTTCAGGCTGCCGCGCTCCAGATGGTCCATCAAGCGCCCCGGCGTGCCGACCACGATGTGCGCGCCGTGTTCCAGGCTGACCGCCTGCGGCGCGATGGGCGAGCCGCCGCACAGGGTCAGCACCTTGATGTTGTCTTCGGCGGCGGCCAGGCGGCGCAGTTCCTGGGTGACCTGTTCGGCCAGTTCGCGCGTGGGGCACAGCACCAGCGCCTGCACCGCGAAGCGGCGCACGTTCAGGTTGGCCAGCAGGGCCAGGGCGAATGCGGCCGTCTTGCCGCTGCCGGTCTTGGCCTGGGCGATCAGGTCATGCCCGGCCAGGGCCAGCGGCAGGCTGGCGGCCTGGA
>JAYVBO010000704.1:0-2184 GCA_043750435.1 Betaproteobacteria bacterium
TCTTGCTGCTGGCCGTGGTGGCGCTGGCCTTCCCGCTGATTGGCAGCGCGTCCACCTGGGTCACGCTCAGCCTGGCGGGCCTGGCGATGGGCCTGATCATCTTCATCATCGCATCAGGTTTGACGCTGGTTTTCGGCCTGATGGACGTGCTGAATTTCGGCCACGGCGTGTTCATCGCGGTCGGCGCTTTCGTGGCCGTCAGCGTGCTCGGCGCGAATGGGGTGGTAGGCGGCTGGATGGCCTCGCCCAGCGTCTGGCTCAACCTGGGGGCGGTGCTGACGGCGATGTTGGCGGCCATGGCGGTGGCCGGTGCGCTGGGATACGCGTTCGAACGGGTGATCGTCCGCCCGGTCTACGGCCAGCACCTGAAGCAGATCCTCATCACCATGGGCGGCATGATCGTCTTTGAGGAACTGATCAAGGTCATCTGGGGCCCGCAGCAGCAGCCACTGCCGCTGCCTGAAACACTGCGCGGCTCTTTCGTGCTGGGCGACATGGCGGTGGAAAAGTACCGCGTGCTGGCCGTCGTCATCGGCCTGCTGGTGTTCGCGGCGCTGCTGTGGGTCTTGAACCGAACCAAGCTGGGCTTGCTGATCCGTGCCGGCGTGCAAGACCGCGAGATGGTCGAGAGCCTGGGCTACCGCATCGAACGCCTGTTCATCGCGGTCTTCGTTGCCGGTTCGGCGCTGGCCGGCCTGGGCGGCGTGATGTGGGGCCTGTACCAGCAGATCGTCACGCCGCAGATTGGCGGGCAGGTCAATGTGTTGATCTTCATCGTCATCATCATCGGCGGGCTGGGCAGCACGCTGGGCTGCTTTGTCGGCGCGCTGCTGGTCGGGCTGCTGGCCAACTACACCGGCTTTCTGGCGCCCAAGGTGGCGCTGTTCTCCAACATCGGCTTGATGGTGGCGATCCTCTTGTGGCGGCCTCAGGGTCTGTATCCGGTCACCGACCGATGAGGCGCCCATGATGTCGCGCCTGCTGTCCCACGACCTGCCGCGCAGCCGCGTGCTGGCCGCGCTGCTCATCGCCATCGTCATCGCGCTGGCGCTGGCGCCTTTCATCTTCCCCGGCAGCAAGTCGTTGAATGCCGCGGCCAAGATGCTGGTCTTCATCGTGCTGGTGGCCAGCTACGACCTGCTGCTGGGTTACACCGGCATCGTCAGCTTCGCCCACACCATGTTCTTCGGCATCGGCGCTTACGGCGTGGCCATCGCCAGCAACGGCATGGGGCCGGGCTTTGCGGCGGTGGCCGTCGGCCTGGGCGTGGCGCTGGTCTTGTCGATGCTGCTGTCGGTGCTGATCGGCCTGTTCAGCCTGCGCGTCAAGGCCATCTTCTTCGCCATGATCACGCTGGCCGTGGCCACTGCTTTCCAGACGCTGGCTTCGCAACTGTCCGATTTCACCGGCGGCGAAGACGGTCTCAGCTTCAAGAACCCCGAGTGGCTGAGCCCGTCTTTCGCGCCCTTCGACAGCCCCGTGCTGGGCCTGACCATCGACGGCAAAGTGCTGACCTACTACCTGCTGTTGGTGGCGGCGGCGGCGCTCTTCCTGCTGCTGCTGCGCATCGTCAATTCGCCCTTCGGCCGCGTGCTGCAGGCCATCCGCGAAAACGACTTCCGCGCCGAGGCGCTGGGCATCCGCACCGTGGTCTACCGCACCGTGTCCAACGTGCTGTCGGCGGCCTTCGCCACGCTGGCCGGCGCGTTGCTGGCGCTGTGGCTGCGCTACACCGGGCCCGACACCACGCTGAGCTTCGAAATCATGCTCGACATTCTGCTCATCGTCGTCATCGGCGGCATGGGCACGCTGTATGGCGCGGTGCTGGGATCGGTCTTGTTCGTTCTCGCACAGAACTATTTGCAGGACTTGCTCAAGCTGGGCCAGGGCGCGCTGGAAGGCGTGCCCGTGCTCGGCGCCCTGGTATCGCCCGACCGCTGGCTGTTGTGGCTGGGCGTGCTCTTCGTGCTGTCGGTCTACCACTTCCCTTCGGGTTTGGTGGGCCGTTTGCGCGCTGGATGGCGCGCGCCCTGAGCGTGCGTTCGACAACTTAAATCGACCCGGAGACAGGCATGCAATTCAAGCGCAATTCCTTGGTAGCGTCCATTCGCTACACCCCCGTCGCTGCCGCCGCAGCGGCCCTGAGCGCCGCCCTGCTGGCGGGCTGCAGCCTCGACGGCGAGG
>JAYVBO010000705.1:0-2184 GCA_043750435.1 Betaproteobacteria bacterium
GACATCATTCCGCCGAAGCCGCCCTGCATCTGCGCGCGGGCCACGGCGTGGCCGACGAAGCCCGGCAGCCCCGGGTACAGCACCTCGGCCACCAGCGGGTGGCCGTTGAAATGCTCGGCAATACGTTGCGCCGACGCGCAGGCCGCGCGCACGCGCAGGTGCAGGGTGCGCATGCCGCGCAGCAGCAGCCAGGCTTCAAAGCTGCCCAGCGTGCCGCCCAGTTGCGCGCGCACCTTGCGCACCTTCTGCCAGTGTTCGTTGTCACTGCGCGTGGTCAGCGCACCGGCGATCAGGTCGGAATGCCCATTCAAGTACTTGGTTGCGGCGTGCATCACGATGTCCGCGCCCAGCGCCAGCGGCTGCGTCAGCACCGGCGTGGCCACCGTTGAATCCACGGCCAGCAGGGCGCCGGCGGCATGCGCGGCTTGCGCGGTGGCGGCGATGTCGGTCACCGTCCACAAGGGGTTGGCCGGCGTTTCCACCCACACCAGCTTGGTCTTGCCGGGCCGCAGCGCGGCCTGCACGGCGGCCGGGCTGCACATGTCGATGAGTTCGACGTCCAGGCCCCACTGCACTGCAAACGTCATCAGCCAGTTGCGCAGCGACCAGTACATCACCTGCGGCGCCAGCACGTGGTCGCCCGGCTTCAGCGCCTGGAAAACCGCCGTGGCGGCCGCCATGCCGCTGGCGAACAGCAGCGTCTGGTGGCCGCCTTCCAGCGCGTTCAGCACGGCCTCGGGCTGGTCGAAAGCCGGGTTGTCGGCGCGGGCGTAGACGCGGCCCGAACGGTATTGGTTGTCGGGGTCGCGCAGGTAGGTGGACGAGACGTGCAGGGGCGGCGTGATGGCGCGCGTGCCTTCGTCGATCCAGCCCAGGGCTTGGGCGCTGATGGTTTCGGGGTGGGTGTTCTTGGGGCTCATGTTCGGGGTCTAACGTTGGTAGGCGCCGGGGCTCCACTGCGTGCTGCCCAGGGGCAAGGGACGCACATTGGCCGGCCATTCAAATTCACCGGTGGGCGCCAGGTTGCGGCCGTTGATGTTGCGCGGATCGACGCCGCTGCCGCGCCAGACGGAATCGGGCGGCAGCTCGAAGCCGTAGGTGGCGGTGTCGCGCAGCATGCCGCGCGTGGCCTGGCGGTTGCCGCTGAGGTTGCCGGTGACGGCCGGCCACAGCACGCCCGGCCCGACCAGCAGGTTGTTGACGACGTAGACCGGCACCTGGTCGGGCAGGCGGTCGGTGAACACGCGAATGAACCAGGCCGGCGTCCAGCCGTAGTTCACGAAGGTGTTGTGCGCCACGTAGAGCTCGTTCTTGTCCCAGGTGCGGCCTTCGGTGCCATAGGCCAGCATCACCGGGTTGCGGGTGTCGGCGCCCTGCGCAATGACGTTGCCGATGACCGTGGCCATGCCGGCGTTGGCCAGTTCGATTTCGTAGGAAGCGCCGCCGCGCACGCCGTCGTGGATGAAGTTGTAGGCGATCAGGTTGTCTTTGGCGCGCGACTTGATCAGGTGGCCTTCAAAGCCCTGCTGGAAGCGCGTGGCGGTGATTTCCAGCTTGCCGATGCGGCCCACGTTCAGCAGGTGGTACAGCCCGCCTTCCACCCGGGGCGCCGAGCCGAAAACGCTGCTGTTGATGCGCAGTTCGGCGCTTTCCACATTGGTGGCCACCAGGCCGTGTTCGTTGTCGTAGAAGCCGCAGCGGTTGATGGTCAACCGCCCGCCTTCCTGGCGCACGCCGGCACCGCCGCCGTCGTTCGACCGGGCGCCACGGAATTCAATGTTTTCGATGGTCACGGCGCCGCCACGCACGGTCCACAGCGCGTGGGCATCGCGCAGCTTGCTTTCGCCGTTGATGACCGGCGTCTTGCCGCCCGCGCCGCGCAACGTCAGTTGGCGCTTTTCGATGACCAGCGTGCCACGGTAGTCGCCCGACAGCAGTTCGATGGTGTCGCCGTCTTTGGCCAGGCTCACGGCCTCTTCCAGGGACATCGGCGTGCCCTGGGGGCCGACCATGAAGGTGTCGCCCGCCAACACCGGCCGGCTGGCCAGCAAGCCGCTGGTCAGCAAGGCCACAAGGCCCAACGCGTACACGCGCCGACGCAGCCCCCAGCGAGCCTGCGGCCTGGTTGCGGAACCCAACGCTGAACCGACGACATCCATACGTTTGCGTAGCCTTGGTTGACCG
>JAYVBO010000706.1:0-5084 GCA_043750435.1 Betaproteobacteria bacterium
GGTGAGGCCATACAGGTCGAGCCCTACGCCATCATGCTGCGCAAGGACGACCCGGCTTTCAAGAAGCTGGTCGACGGCGTGCTGGCCGCGCAGATGAAGAGCGGCGACTTCGAGCGGCTCTACAAGAAGTGGTTCATGTCGGCCATTCCGCCCAAGGGCATCAACCTGAATGCGCCGATGGGCAAGGAACTGACCGACAACCTGAAGGCCCTGTCGGACAAGCCGGCGATCTGATCGCTGGCCACCATGAAAACGGCGCCCGATGGGCGCCGTTTTTCGTTCACGCTGACAGTGCGCCTAATGGTTCTCGCGGGCGTGGTTGATGGTGTATTTCGGGATCTCGATGGTCACGTCTTCATTGGCCATCATGGCCTGGCACGACAGGCGCGAGGTGGGCGTCAGCCCCCAGGCCTTGTCCAGCAGATCTTCCTCGATCTCGTCGATCTCGCCCAGCGAGGCGTAGCCCGCCTTCACCACCACGTGGCAGGTGGTGCAGGCGGCGCTCAATTCGCAGGCGTGTTCGATGGCGATGCCGTTTTCCAGCAGCGCTTCGCAGATCGACGTGCCCACGGGCACTTCCAGGGTGTCGCCCGCAGGGCAGAGTTCGGCGTTGGGCAGGATGCGGATGATGGGCATGTGGGCCTTCAAATGTCGTCGAGGCTGCGACCGGCCAAGGCCCGCCGTATGCCTTGGTTCATGCGGGCGGCAGCGAAGGCTTCGGTGCCGGTGGCCAGGGCTGCTACGGCTGCTTCTATCGCGTGGGCGTCGTCGCCGGCGGCGGTCAAACGGGTGGCTTCGATCAGCGCTTCCACGTCGCTGCGTTCGGCCGCACTCAGCAGCGCGCCGTCGGCCTGCAAGGCGGCGCGGGTGGCTAGCATCATGCGCTCGGCGTCCACCTGCGCCTCGCGCAGCGAACGCGCAGCCATGTCGGTTTCGGCATGGGCGAAGCCGTCTTTCAGCATCTGCGCAATCTGGTCGTCAGCCAGTCCGTAGCTGGGCTTGACGGTGACGGCCGCTTCCACACCCGAACCCAGTTCGCGCGCCGACACGCTGAGCAAGCCATCGGCGTCGACCTGGAAGGTCACGCGGATGCGCGCCGCGCCGGCCACCATGGGCGGGATACCGCGCAGCTCAAAGCGCGCCAGGCTGCGGCATTCGCTGACCAGGTCGCGTTCGCCCTGCACCACGTGGATGGCCATGGCGGTTTGGCCGTCTTTGAAGGTCGTGAATTCCTGCGCCTGGGCCACCGGGATGGTGGTGTTGCGCTCGATGACGCGTTCAACCAAGCCGCCCATGGTTTCCAGGCCCAGCGACAACGCAATCACGTCCAACAGCAGCAGGTCGCCGTCCTTGGCATTGCCGGCCAACGCGTTGGCCTGGATGGCCGCGCCCAGCGCCACCACCTCGTCGGGGTTGACGTTGGTCAGCACGTCGCGTCCAAACAACTCGCCGACCGCCGCCCGCACGCGTGGCATGCGCGTGCTGCCGCCCACCATCACCACGCCCTGCACGTCGCCAGCGGCCACCTTGGCGTCGCGCAGCACCTTGCGCACCGCGGCCAGCGTGCGGCCGATCAGCGGTTGGGCCAGCGTTTCCAGTTGCGCCCGGCTGACCGCCACGCGCAGGTCGCGGCCGCCCACCGTGGCCTGCCATTGCGTGCTGTCGGTGTCGCTCAGCGCCTCTTTCGCCGCGCGTGAGGCCACTTGCGCCGCGCGCTTGTCCTGCGGGCTTCTTGCAGCGACGCCGGCCTGGTCCAGAGCCCAGTCGGCCAGCAGCTGGTCGATGTCGTCACCACCCAACGCCGCGTCGCCGCCGGTGGCCACCACCTCGAAGACGCCGCGCGTCAAACGCAGCAGGCTGATGTCGAAGGTGCCGCCACCCAAGTCATAAACGGCGTAGAGGCCTTCGCTGGCGTTGTCCAGGCCGTAGGCCACCGCCGCGGCCGTGGGTTCACTGATCAGGCGCAGCACGTTCAGGCCGGCCAGTTGCGCAGCGTCTTTGGTGGCTTGGCGCTGAGCGTCGTCGAAGTAGGCGGGCACGGTAATGACCGCGCCGTACAACTCGTCGTCGAAGCTGTCTTCGGCGCGCTGGCGCAGGCTGGCCAAGATTTCGGCCGAGACTTCGACCGGCGTCTTGTCGCCGTCGCGCGTGGCCAGGGCCACCATGCCGGGTTGGTCGACAAAACGGTAAGGCAACTTGTCGGTGCCGGCGATGTCGGCCAACTTGCGGCCCATCAAGCGCTTCACCGAAACCACCGTGTTCTCGGCGTCTTCGGCCTGCGCGGCCAGCGCCTCGAAACCGATCTGGCGGCGACCGCCGGCCAGGTAGCGCACGGCCGACGGCAGCAGGACGCGGCCCTGCGCGTCGGGCAGGCAGTCGGGCACGCCGTGTCGCACAGCGGCCACCAGCGAATGCGTGGTGCCCAGGTCGATGCCGACCGCAATGCGGCGCTGGTGCGGATCGGGCGCCTGGCCCGGTTCGGAAATTTGTAGCAGGGCCATGTCGGGTGTCTAGCGTGCGGCGTCCAGCGCGTCCAGGCGCCGGGCGATGTCTTGTCGGAATCGGGCCACGAACATCAGCGCGCGCACTTGCACGGCCGCGGCGGCGGTGTTGTTGTCTTCGTCCAGCAGCGTGGTCAGCTTGCCGAACATCGCGCGCTCGTCGGCCGCAACCGCGGCGTCAAGCGCTTCGACAGCGGGCTGGCCCTCGGCGTCGTCCAAGGCCTCGCGCCAGTCCATCTGCTGCATCAGGAAGGCCGCCGGCATGGCCGTGTTGCGCTCGGCGTTGATGGGCACGCCACGCAATTCACACAGGTAGGCGCCCCGGCTCAGCGGGTCTTTCAATCGCTGCCAGGCCTCGTTCACGCGCACCGCCCATTGCATGGCCACGCGTTGCGCGGCGGCGCCCTCGGACGCAAAGCGGTCAGGGTGCACACGGGCTTGCAGGTCGCGGCGGCGAGCGTCGATGTCGGCGCGGTCCAGCGCGAAGTGCTTCGGCAGGCCGAACAGCGTGTAGTCGTCGTCACCGAGATTCATGGGCGTATGAAATGACAAGGCGCGGTCAACGTTGCCGCGCCTTGGGCTGTAGCAAGGGGAACTCAGACCCGGAATGATTCACCGCAACCGCAGCGGTCTTTCTCGCGCGGGTTGTAGAACTTGAAGCCCTCGTTCAGGCCTTCGCGCACGAAGTCGAGTTCGGTGCCGTCCAGGTAGGGCAAGCTCTTCGGGTCGATCAGCACCTTCACGCCGTGGTCTTCGAAGATCACGTCTTCCGGTGCGATGTCGTCGGCATATTCGAGCTTGTAAGCCAGGCCCGAACAGCCGGTGGTCTTGACGCCCAGGCGCACGCCCACGCCCTTGCCGCGCCGGCCCAGGTAGCGTGTGACGTGCCGCGCCGCGGCTTCGGTCAGGGTAACGGCCATGGTCTTGCGATCAGTGTGCGGCCGGGGTCGGCGTGCCGTGCTTGGCCTTGTAGTCGTCCACGGCCGCCTTGATGGCGTCTTCGGCCAGGATGGAGCAGTGGATCTTCACCGGCGGCAAGGCCAGTTCTTCGGCGATCTGCGTGTTCTTGATGGTCACCGCTTCGTCCAACGTCTTGCCCTTGACCCACTCGGTGACCAGCGAACTCGACGCGATAGCCGAACCGCAGCCGTAGGTCTTGAAGCGTGCGTCTTCGATCAGCCCGGTGACCGGGTTGACCTTGATCTGCAGCTTCATCACGTCGCCGCACGCCGGGGCCCCGACCATGCCGGTGCCCACCGTGTCGTCGCCCTTGTCGAAGGAACCGACATTGCGGGGGTTTTCGTAGTGCTCAACGACTTTTTCGCTGTAGGCCATGGTGTTCTCCTTGTTGGATTGAATGAGCGGGCGTCAGTGCGCGGCCCATTGGATGGTGCTGATGTCGATGCCGTCCTTGAACATGTCCCACAGCGGCGACAGTTCGCGCAGCCTGGCAACCTGCTCTTGCAGGGTGCTGACCGCGTAGTCGATTTCTTCGGCCGTGGTGTAGCGGCCTATGGTCATGCGCAGGCTGCTGTGCGCCAACTCATCGCTGCGGCCCAGGGCGCGCAGCACGTAGCTGGGTTCCAGGCTGGCGCTGGTGCAGGCCGAGCCCGAGGACACCGCCAAGCCCTTGACGCCCATGATCAGCGACTCGCCTTCGACGTAGTTGAAGCTCGCGTTCACGTTGTGCGGCACGCGCTGCTTCAGGTCGCCATTGATGAAGACCTGTTCGATGCCCGAGATACCGTCCAACAGTCGCTTTTGCAGCATGCGGATGCGTTCGATCTCGGTGCCCATTTCGGCCTGCGCAATGGCGAAGGCGGTGCCCATGCCGACGATCTGGTGCGTGGGCAGCGTGCCGCTGCGCATGCCGCGTTCGTGGCCACCGCCGTGCATCTGTGCCTCGATGCGCACGCGTGGCTTACGGCGCACGTACAGGGCGCCCTGGCCCTTGGGGCCGTAGGTCTTGTGCGCCGACATGCTGAGCAAGTCGACCGGCAGCTTGTCCATGTCGATGACGACCTTGCCGGTGGCCTGGGCGGCGTCCACGTGGAACACGATGCCGCGCTCGCGGCACATCGCGCCGATGGCCGGAATGTCTTGGATGACGCCGATCTCGTTGTTCACCAGCAGCACCGACACCACGACGGTGTCCTTGCGCAGCGCGTCCTTGAACTTGTCCAGGTCGAGCAGGCCGTTGGCTTCGACGTCGAGGTAGGTCACCTCAAAGCCCTGGCGCTCCAGTTCACGCATGGTGTCCAGCGTGGCCTTGTGCTCGGTCTTCAGCGTGATCAGGTGCTTGCCGCGGCTGCTGTAGAAGTGCGCCGCGCCCTTGATGGCCAAGTTGATGGACTCGGTGGCACCGCTGGTCCAGACGATCTCGCGCGGGTCGGCGTTGATCAGGCTGGCGACCTGGCCGCGCGCCGCCTCAACGGCTGCCTCGGCTTCCCAGCCCCAGGCGTGGCTGCGGCTGGCCGGGTTGCCGAAGTGCTCACGCAGCCAAGGCACCATCGCGTCAACCACGCGCGGGTCGCACGGTGTGGTGGCACCGTAGTCCATGTAGATCGGGAAGTGGGGCGTCAT
>JAYVBO010000707.1:0-2181 GCA_043750435.1 Betaproteobacteria bacterium
CCGCCCTGCAACAGCAGGCTGTCGTGTCGGCCCAGTGCCTGGCGGGCGTGGTGGGCCGCCTTGCGCAGGTTGGCCGCAGCGGCATCGGGTTCGAGTTGCGGCCACAGCGCGTCCGTCACCCGCTCGCGGGTCAGGCGCTGCCTCGGCGCCAGGCTCAGCAACTGCACCAGCTGGGCGGCACGCAGGCTGGGCCAGCGTTCGGCCGCGAGCGGCGCGCCGTCTATCGCAACCGAAAAGCCGCCCAGCAGACTGACTTCAAGTCGGCTGACGGGGTCGTAGGTGTCAAGGAGCTGTGTCGGGGACATGTGCGACGCAGTTTGCGGTCACCCCGCCACCGACGCAACCGGGGCGCTGCCGGGGAACGTTTGAGGAACACCGGATCGCGATGCTGCATCTCAGTGGGTTGATGAAGACCCGCTGCATTCAACAGGAGTGACCGATGACGACACAACAAGTGACCTTCCAGCTACCCCCTTACGGGACGGCAAGCCTGACGCTGCCCGAGACCTTGACGCCCGAGGCCTACGCCCGCCTGGACGCGGCCATCGACGATGCGCTGGGCGATCCGCACCCGCACGGCTACGCCAACGCCAACGCCGCCATCCACCCCGGTGCCGTCGAGTTCGCCTCGTGGCTGATCCATCTGCAATGAAGCTGTGAGCACACCATGAACACATCGCTTTACCAAAGACTCGGCGGTGCCGAAGGCATCGCCGCCATTGTTGACGACGTGGTTGATCGCCACGCGGTCAACCCTTTGCTGGCCCCCCGCTTCAGCGGCAAAGACCTGCCGCGCGCCAAGCAGATGGGCACGCTGTTTTTCTGCATGGGCGCGGGCGGCCCCGAAAAATACGAGGGCCGCGACATGCGCACCGTGCACGCGGGCATGAACATCAGCGAACAGGAACTGATCGCCACCATCGACGATTTCGTGGCCGCGCTGCAGGCCCGGGGCATAGGGCCCACAGAGGTCAACGAGGTGGTGGCCGTGCTGTATTCGCTGAAGGGCGAAGTGCTGCGGCTTTGAACGGCCGGCCTGTTGTTCAGCCGGCCAGCACCAGCCCGTCGGCCTGCAGCAACGTTTCGAGCGCCTGTTCGCGGATGCCGAAGTAGCGCTTCAGCTCGGCGATCTGGGCCAGCGCGGCGTCGGCGGGGCGCAGGTTCTTGCGCTTCACGGCCAGGATCATCTTGTTCTTGCGCGTGTGTTCCAGTGCGATGAATTCGAAGACCTGGGTGTCGTAGCCGCTGGCTTCCAGCAGCAGCGCACGCAGGCTGTCGGTCAGCATCTCGGCCTGCTGTTCGGCATGAATACCGTGCTGGAAAACCGGCCGCAGCGGGTGCGGGCTTAGCAGCTGCGGGCGGATCTGCTTGTGGCAGCACGGGCTGCACAGAATGATGTCAGCACCGGCCCGCAGGCCCAGGTGGATGGCGTGGTCGGTGGCGGTGTCGCAGGCGTGCAGGGCGATCATCACGTCGATCTTTTCACCCAAGGCGCCGGGCGCGAAAGTCCGCACGTCGCCGGCTTCGAACTTCAAGCCCGCCAGGCCGAGTTGCGTGATGGTGGCCTGCGCTTCGGCCACCAGATCGGGCCGCAATTCCACGCCGGTGACCTGCGCGTCCACGCCGTGCGCGTGACGCAGCCAGTCGTGGATGGCGAAGGTCAGGTAGCCGCGCCCGGCGCCGAAATCGGCCACCTTCACCACCTTCGCGTCGGCCAGCCGCGAGCCCTGCAGCGCGTGCGCGAAGACCTCGACGAATTTGTTGATCTGCCGCCATTTGCGCGCCATCGCCGGCACCAGCTGGTGCTGCGCGGTGGTCACGCCCAGCGCGGTCAGGAAGGGCTGGTTGATGGCTATCCAGCGCTGCTTTTCGCGGTCGTGGCTGGCAGCCGGCGCCGGTGCTTCGACTTCAGCGTCGGCCGACTTCGTGACGCTCAACGCCGCCGTGCCGCGCTTGCCGAAGACCAGTTGCGCTTCTTCGCCCGGCGTCAGCAGATGGGCATTGCGGAAGGCCGCGCCTACCAGCGTCAGCAGCAGTGCGCGGCCCTCGGGCAGCGGCAGGTTCTTGGTGATGTCGCGCGTGACGTGGCTGCTGACGAAGCTGAGGCAGGCCTGGCCTTTGAGCTGCAGCGGGCGCACCACGACGCGTTGCGGGGCATCGGCCGCGGGCATGGAAACAGGC
>JAYVBO010000708.1:0-5077 GCA_043750435.1 Betaproteobacteria bacterium
TTCAGCGCGTCCATGTCGGCACCCTCAGCACGTCGGCTCTGCCGGCACCGGCCGCGCGAGTTCGTTCGCCACCGCGCGCAGCACATCGCGGTTCCAGCCCATGCCCAGGTGGCTGGCGCTGACCTCGATGTCCTTCACGCCGCGGCGATGGCTGGAACCGTGCTGGCCGTGTTGGCACGCCTGCCAGGCGACAACACCGTCGCGGCCCGGCCGGCGATGGCGCCGCTGCGCCCGCATCGGCGCGCGCCAGCACGGCTTCCTTCATCGACCGCAGCCAGGCGTCGATGTCGCCGGTGGGCCCCGCGTTGAAGCCTTCGCCCCAGTCGATGGCGCGGTAGCCCAGACGCGACAGGTGCTGGCGCAGCGTCCACAGCGACAGCCCGTTGGTCCCGAGGCCGGGAAACAGCACCACGGTGTGGCCGTCGCGGCTGCGGGGTGAAGGCGGCGACGGGCGGACCAGGTCGTCCAGCAGGTCGGCAGCGGCGCGCACCGGTTCGGAAGTGAACAGGGCCAGCGATGGGCGGGGGGCGGGGGTCAGGGCCAGCGGCATGGTGGGCAAACGGAAGTGGAGACTGCTATCGGCAATCTAGCCGCCCTTCAGCCGCCGCCCTGCCGGTGCGCGGGCCGCCGCGCTGTAGGAAGACGTCGGGTTTGCCCCTTGCCTCACCCCCGGGGCCGGCAGGCCTTACAGCATGGCGGCAGGGGTCGGTCAATCTGTCCGGATCGGGCTTGGGCGACTCCGTCCTACGTGAAGCCGGGCCCTGCGCTGACAGCCAGCGCACAGCGCAGAAACGGAAGATCAAGGCCACCGGCAGGAGCTTGTAACCATGATCACCGACCCCGTCCGCCACCCTGCACCCGCCGCACCACTGCAGCAGCGCGCCCGGCATGCGCTGCTGGCCCTGCTGGCACTGCGGCCGATGCTGGCCTGGGCGCTGGTGGTGATGTCGGCGATGCTGTTTTACTTCGTCCACCTCGTGCACGAACAGGTGGAACGCGGCGAACGCCTGCATGCGGCGCAACGCAACGCCACGGTGGCGTCGTCGGCGCAACGCCCGGCCACGCCAAAACGCCGGCAGGAACGGGTGGTTGCCTCGCTGCCTTGAAAAGCCGCTTGGAGAGGAAGGCCCCGCGTCCGATTGGGTTCTGGCGCTGGCCAGGCATGCCGCTTGCCGTTCGGCGGGGCCCCTCTTGTTGCAGGCTGCGCTGAGATTCACATGCAGGACGATTTGCTTTTTCTGTACCGGCTGCTTTGGCAACAGCTGGACCTCGCCTGCGCGGCGGCGGCGTGGGAGAACGGCCGCATCGACCAGATCACGCTCGATTTGATGAGCCTGGAGCGCACGCTGGGAACCGCCGGTGTGCAGAGCGTGCCGCCCTACCTGCCCGTCGCGAGATCGAAATGACGTCGGGCCTTGGTGTTGTCAGTGCGAACCGACAAACACAGCGCATTGAAAGGTCGCCCAGCCGGCTCCGCGTTTGCTCTACCGGGGGTGACTTGAGATCGCTGCGCACTTCCGGACAGCATTAGACTTTTTGTATTCCGCTGGCCAAGCTGGCGGTGTGCCCAGAGAGAACAAGCGATGAACCCGACCAGCCCTGAGAGCGCGCCTGCACCAGCCTTCCTCTCCGGTGGCGGCGCGATGGGCCGGCTCATGCGCGCGCACGACTGGGTGGCCACGCCACTGGGGGCGGTAGAAGGCTGGCCCGCGGCGCTGCGCACCACCTTGCGCATCCTGCTCAGCACCCACCACCCAGTGTTCCTGTTCTGGGGCGCGCAGCACGTCTGTTTCTACAACGACGCCTACAGCCGTTCGCTGGGGCCCGAGTCCCACCCGGCCATGCTGGGCACGCCGGCGCAACGGGCCTGGCGCGAGATCTGGCCTGTCATCGGCCCGCAGATCGCCAGCGTGATGGCCGGCGGCCCCGCCACCTGGCATGAGAACCAGCTGATCCCCATCACCCGCCACGGCCGGCTGGACAGCGTCTACTGGACCTACAGCTACGGCCCGGTGGACGACGACACGGCGCCGGGCGGCATCGGCGGCGTGCTGGTGCTGTGCACCGAGACCACCGAGCAGGTGCTGGCCACCCAGCGCCTGGCGGACCAGAAGCGCTGGATGGCGCTGTTCGACCAGGCACCGGGCTTCATCTGCATGCTGCAGGGCCCCGAACACCGCTACAGCTACAGCAACCGCCGCTATGCCGAGCTGACGAGCCAGCGCGCCGTGCCGGGCCGCACGGTGCAGGACTGCATGCCCGAGGTGGCCGAACAGGGCTTCATCGCGCTGCTCGACGAGGTCTACCGCAGCGGCGTGGCCCATGTGGCCCAGAGCGCGCCCCTGAAGCTGACACCTGCCGACGGTGGAGAGCCCGTGCTGCGTTACCTGGACTTCGTCTACGAACCCACGCGCGACGAAGCCGGGCGCGTCACCGGCATCTTCGTCGAAGGGCACGACGTGACCGCCCGCACGCTGGCCACGCGCGAGTTGCAGGCCACGCTGGAAAGCATCGCCGACGGCTTCGCGGCCTTCGACAGTGACTGGCGCTTCGTCCACCTCAACCCGGCGGCTGAACGTCTGGTGGGCCGGTCGGCTGCCGACCTGCTGGGCCGCTCGCACTGGGAAGCTTTCCCCGACACCGTGGGCACACCGCTGCAGGCCGAGTACCTTCGCGCGGCCGCCGGCGAGGTGCGGGTCTTCGAGTTCTACTTCGACGACGTGCAGCGCCATTTCCACCTGCGCTGCTACCCGCGCGCCGGCGGCGGGCTGGCGGTGTACTTCCAGGACATCACGCGCCACCGGCTGCACGACGCCGCGCTGCAGGCTTCCGAAAAGCAGGCGCGCGAACGGGCCGGGGAACTGGAAGCGCTGATGGGCAGCATGCCGGCCTTCGTCTGGTTCGCCCACGACCGCGCTTGCACGCGCATCAGCGGCAACCCGCAGTCCTACCGCCTTGTCCGCATGACGCCGGACAGCAACCCCTCGGCAACCCCCGCGGCGGCGTCGCAAAGCCTGCGGCCCTTTCGCGAATTCCGGGGCGGCGTGCCGGCCGACCCGCAAAGCCTGCCGCTGCAACGCGCGGCGCGCACCGGCCAGCCAGTGGCGCCCGGCGAGCTGAGTTTGGTCTTCGACGACGGCGCTGTGCGCCACCTGTACGGTGGTGCCGTGCCCCTGCACGACGACCAGGGCGCGGTGCGCGGCGCGGTGGCCACCTTCGTCGACATCACCGAGCTCAAGCAGGCGCAGGCTCGGCTGGAACAGCGCGAACGCGAGCTGCGCACCCTCACCGACAACACACCCGACGTGCTGGCGCGTTTCGACCGTGCGCACCAGCTGGTGTTCGTCAACGCCGCCATCGAAGGCACCACCGGCCAGCCGCCACACACCCTGCTGGGCCGCAGCCTGCAGGCGCTGGACCTGCCGCAGCCGCTGCGTGAACGCTGGGCAGCGGCGCTGGACGGGGTGTTCGACAGCGCCCGGCCCGGCGGCTTCGAAAGCAGCTTCGAGCAGAACGGCAAGTCCCGCACGCACGTCTGGCGTCTGGTGCCCGAAAGCGCCGTCAGCGGCCGCGTCATGCACGTGCTGGCGCTGGTGCAGGACGTCAGCGAGCAGCGGCGCACCGAGCAGGCTTTGCGCGACGCCGAACGCCGCAAGGACGAATTCCTGGCCACGCTGGCCCACGAACTGCGCAACCCGCTGGCCCCGTTGCGCAGCGGGCTGCAGATCCTGGAACAGGAAGGTCAGACCGGTGCCGGGGCCGGTGCCGGGGCCGGTGCCGGGGCCACAACAGCGGGCGTGCGTTCGATGATGACCCGGCAGCTGGCGCAGATGGTGCGGCTGATTGACGACTTGCTCGACGTGTCGCGCATCGCGGCCGGCAAGATGACCCTGCGGCCGGAAGTCGTCACGCTGCAATCGGCCGCTGAGACTGCGCTGGAAGCCTGCCGCCCCGCGCTGCAGGCCGGTGGCCAGCGGCTGGTGCTGCGGCTGGCCAGCGAGCCGGTGTGGGTGCATGCCGACCCGGCGCGGCTGGCCCAGCTCATCGGCAACCTGCTGCACAACGCCGCCAAGTACACGCCCGAACACGGCACCATCACGCTGACCGTGGCGCTGGACACCGCGCCGCCGGCTGTGCCGGGCGAGCCCGGCATGGCCCGGCTGCAGGTGGCTGACACCGGCATCGGCATTCCGCCGGACATGCTGGGCGACGTGTTCCAGATGTTCGCGCAGGTCAACCACACGCTGCACCGCGCACAGGGCGGCCTGGGCATCGGGCTGGCGCTGGCGCGCAGCATCACCCTGCTGCACGGCGGCAGCATCGGCGCGCACAGCGACGGGCTGGACCAGGGCAGCGTGTTCACCTGCCGACTGCCGGGTTGGGCGCCGGCTGCGGCGGCCGACAACAGGGCGAACCAGCACACCAACCAGCAGGCAGACCGCCCCATGAACAACCCGATGGATGCAAACGCAAGCGCAAACGCAAACGCAGCCGCGCCACACCCCAAAGCCCGGCCGCTGCGGGTGCTGGTGGTGGACGACAACCGCGACGCCGCCGACAGCCTGGTGCTGCTGCTGAGCCTGTCCGGCCACGCCACGCGCGCCGCCTACGACGGCTGCGAGGGCCTGCAGCAGATCCTGGCGTGGGCACCGGACATCGCCTTCGTCGACATCGGCATGCCGGGCATGGACGGCTACGAACTGGCCCGCACGCTGCGCGGCCGGGCGACAGAAACGGTAGAGACGGCAGAGACGTTGCGCGTGAATTCGCCGATGCTGGCGGCGGTGACGGGTTGGGGGAGCGAAAGCGACGAGCGCCGCAGCCGCGACGCCGGCTTCGACCTGCACTTCACCAAGCCGGTGGCGCTGGAAGCGGTGGAGGCGGTGCTGGCGCGGCTGGCCGCGGGTCAGCCGCTCTGAAACCTGCACGTCGCCTCTGGCGCTGTGCAGAGGGCCAGCGCAGCCCCGTCTCACGCCGCCCAGCGGCCGGGGCCTGCCTGCATTCCTACAGCCGCACGCGGCTTCATCTGCTGCCCGCAGGCCCGCTGCGCCCCTACGCTGACAGCCACACAACAACC
>JAYVBO010000709.1:0-11733 GCA_043750435.1 Betaproteobacteria bacterium
GCGCTGCAGGCGGCCGAGCGGCTCGGCCTGCCAGCCTTCTGAGCGGGCCGCGCCGTGGCTATCGTCTCGGGGACTGACCCGCGCGCCCTGGCGGCGGCCGCCGCCGAACTGGCGGCCGGTCAGCTGGTGGCCTTCCCAACCGAAACCGTCTACGGCCTGGGTGCGCGGGCCGATGACGACGCGGCCGTGGCGCGCATCTACGCGGCCAAGGGTCGGCCGGCTGACCACCCCTTGATCGTCCACTTGGCCGACGCCCCCGCCGCCGCCGCCTTCACGGCCGCGCCAAGCGAAGCCGCGCGGCGGCTGATGGACACTTTCTGGCCGGGGCCGCTGACCGTCATCGTGCCGCGCCGCGCCGACCGCGGCCGCGCCGCTGCGGGCGGGCAGGACAGCATCGGGCTGCGTGTGCCGGCCCACCCTGTGGCGCTGGCGCTGCTGCAGGCTGCCGCGCGCCTGGGCGTGGCCGGCGTGGCCGCGCCCAGCGCCAACCGGTTTGGCCGCGTCAGCCCCACGGCGGCGGCCCATGTGCTGCACGAATTCGGCCCGGCGCTGACGGTGCTGGACGGCGGGCGCTGTGCGGTGGGCATCGAATCCACCATCATCGATTGCACCCGCGCCCAGCCCGCGCTGCTGCGGCCCGGGCAGCTCAGCCGGGCCGCCATTGAAGCGGTATTGGGCCAGACGCTGGCCGAAGCCGACGCTGCTTCACCGCGCGCCTCGGGCACGCTGGCTTCGCACTACGCGCCCCGGGCGACGGTGCAGCTGCTGGACGGCGTCGCTTTGCGTCATCGTTTGCAGGCCGGCCTTGACCTGCCGGCCGGGGGCGTCGGGGTATATTCGCGCCTCTCGCCGCCGGTCGGATCGGGTTGGATCCACAAGGCCATGGCTGCGGATGCCGCCTCGGTGGCACATGATTTGTTCGCGGTGCTGCGCGAGTTCGATGAAGCTGGCGTAGCGGCCATCTGGGTCGAGCGGCCGCCGCCGGGCCCTGAATGGGACGGCGTGCGCGACCGCCTGCAACGCGCCGCGGCTTGACGCAGCCGCACGAAGCCGCCCTCGGGCTGCCCGCGCGGCGGCCTTGGCAACAGGCCGGTGGCTGCACCTGGTATTTCGGAGCAAAGATGATCTTCAGCAGCAAGGCCACGACGCAAGCGCAAGGCGTGGCGCGTGGCGCATTGGCCACCTTCCTGGGGGCCCTGTGCCTGGGCTTGATCGCCGCCTGCGGCGGCAGCACCTCACAGGTCGACCCCTTCGTGCCGAAGCGCCTGTTGGTCTTCGGCGACGACAGCAGCGCCCTGAGCCAGGCGGGGCGCAAATACGGCATCAACGGCCTGAATGCCAACGGCAATCTCGACTGTGCGAGCCAGCCGCTGTGGGTGCAGTCGCTGGCGGCGGTCTACGGTTTCGAGTTCGCTGAATGCAACCCGACATCGGCCGAGCCCAAGGCTTTCATGCGCGCCTTCGCCGGCGCCCGCGTGGCCGACGTGGCGGCCCAGGTTGAAGCCCAGGTTGCCGCTGGCGGCTTCCGTGACAAGGACCTGGCCACGGTGCTGGCCGGTACCAACGACATCCTGGACCTCTATGCCCAGTACCCGGGTCGTTCAGTGGACAGCCTGACCAGCGAAGCCCGGGCGCGGGGTGAACTGCTGGCCGGCGTGGTCAACCGCCTGGTCGGCCTGGGCGTCAAGGTCATCGTGTCCGACTTGCCCGACATGGGCCTGTCGCCCTACGCGGCAGCGCAAAAGGCGCTGGACCCCACCGGTCTGGACCGCGCCACGCTGATCACCAACCTGGGCCAGGCTTTCAGCGAACAGCTGGGCGTGAAGGTGGTGCTGGACGGTCGTTTCGTCGGCTTGGTGCAGGCGCAATTGCGCTTCCGCTCTATCGGCATTTCGCCGGGCAGCTTCGGCCTGGTCAACATCAGCGATGGCATCTGCACCGTGGGCCTGCCGAACTGCACCACCGACACACTGCTGACCGGGTCGAACCCCAGCACCTACTTGTGGGCCGACGACACGCGGCTGTCGCCGGGCGGGCATTTCCAGCTGGCCACGCTGGCCGTTGACCGCGCGCGGCGCAACCCCTTCTAGCGGCCGCACGCCACAGCCCGCCGGCCTGGCGTCGCCGGCGCGCGACGCCAGCGGGTTTCCCCGTCGGCACCAGCCCCAGAGCGACCCTATAGTCTCGCTTCGAAAAGTGAACGGTCGTGCGATTTGATGCGCTGACCGGTGGCTGACGTGAACTCTGTGGGGACGCAATGAAGACATCAATACGATCGTGGACGCTGGCGGCGGTGGCCGCCGCCCTGTTGGCGGCTTGTGGCGGTGGCGGTGGCGACACCACGCCCCGCCAGAGCGTTTCGGCCGTCAAGGTCTTTGGCGATAGCCTGGCCGACGTCGGCACCTTCGGCATCAAGTTCACAGTGCAAGGTTCGGCAACGCGCATCTATCCCGAACGCATCGCTTTGGCCTATGGCCTCAGCGCAGGCTGCCCGTTCTTCAAGTTCACCGGTGTGACCTTCGTGGCCAATTCGGTGGCGGGTTGCACGAACTTCGCCATCGGCGGCGGCGTGATCAATGGTGCCAGCAGCGGACTGACCGCGGCTGACCCGCGGATCGTCGGCGTGCAGATCGCTACGGCCACGGCGGCCGGCAACTTCGCAGCCGGCGACCTGCTGGTCATCGACGGCGGCGGCAATGACGCGGCCGCACTCGTCGGCGCTTACCTGAACGCGGCCAAAGACGGCGGCGCGTCCTATGTGTCGCTGATCGGCACCCTGCTCACGCCGGCCCAGGTGGGCGCGGCGGTGGCGGGTGGCCAGGCCGGTCTGGCCACCGCGGGTGGCCAGTACATGACCGCGCTGGCTGGCAATTTCTACACCTCGATCAAGAGTGGTGCCCTCGACAAGGGCGCGCAGCGCCTGTTGTTGATCAACATGCCGCCCGTCACCGACACGCCCCGTTTCCAGATGGTGCTGGACAGCGTCGCCGCCGCATCCGGCGGTGGCGCCACCGGCAGCGCAGCACGGGCGCAGTCCGAGACGCTTTTCCGCGGTTGGGTTTCGGCCTTCAACACTGAATTGGCCCGGCGCGTGGCCGGCGATGCCCGCGTGGCGGTGTTCGACGCGGCCAAGTCCATCGACGACGTGGTCGCCACGCCGTCGCAATACGCGGTGACGAATGCCAAGACGCCGGCCTGCCCGATCACAGGCTTGGGGTCCGACGGCCTGCCGACCTACGACTTCGCAACCTGCACCGACACCGCGCTGTCGGCCAAGCCCCCGACTGGCGTCACGGGCGCGAACTGGTGGCAAAGCTACTACTTCTCCGATGGTTTCCACCCTTCGCCCTACGGCCATCAGCTGGCCTACCAAGGCATCGCCAAGGTGCTGGCTGAAGCTGGCTGGCTCTGAGCACGGAACGCAGGAGAACATCGAATGAACAAGACCTTTCATGCCGCTTTCGTGCTCGCAGCCGGCCTGGCAGCGGCCGGCGCCGCCTCGGCGCAAAGCACTGGCGCGCTGCTGGTTCGCATCGGCGCCACGCAGATCAAGCCCGACGTGCGCAGTGGCGACCTGACCGCGCCCAGCCTGCCCGGCACCCAGGCCGACATCAAGTCCGACACCCAGCCCACGGCGGGTTTGACCTACATGGTCACTGACAACCTGTCGCTGGACCTTCCGCTGGCCCTGGGCTTCAAGCACGACATCGTCGGCGCCGGTGCCATCGGCGGCGTCGGCAAGATTGGTGAAGTCAAGGCCCTGCCGGTGACCTTGCTGGGCCAGTACCGCTTCTTCAGTG
This sequence comes from Betaproteobacteria bacterium, assembly GCA_043750435.1. Lineage (GTDB taxonomy): Bacteria > Pseudomonadota > Gammaproteobacteria > Burkholderiales > Burkholderiaceae_C > Rubrivivax. The sequence continues at coordinate 3,801 of JAYVBO010000709.1, forward strand.
CCAGCGACCGGTTCCGCCCCTATGTCGGCATCGGCCCCACCTACGCCAAGTTCTACAAGGCGCGCAGCACAGCCACGTTGACGGCGCTGACGGGCGGCTCACCGTCCAACCCGACGACGATCGCGGTGCAGTCGAAACTGACCTACAGCGTGCAGGTGGGCCTGAGCGTCGTGCTGGCGCCGGGCTGGATGCTGGACGCCGCGGTGCTCAAGACGCCGCTGTCGACGCGAACCACCCTGTCCAGCGGTCAGACACTGGACGCCAAACTGGACCCGCTGTCCATGACCATCGGCGTGGGCTACAAGTTCTGAGGTTTTCAGCGGCGCCTGTCAGTCGGCTCAAACTGCGGCAGGTCGCGCATCGTCCACTGCACCAGTGCGTCCAGCGCGGGCCGCGCAGCGCCGGCTTGCGGGTGGTTGATCACCGCCACCAGCACGTAGCGCTTGCCGCTGTTCGACAGCACATAGCCGGCCACGGCGGCCACGTCGCGCAGGCTGCCGGTCTTCAGGTGGCCGCGCCCCGGCGTGGCCCGTGAACGGCGCAGCGTGCCGTCCAGGCCGGTGATCGGCAGGGACGACATCAGCTCGCTCATCACCGGGCTGTCCCAGGCCAGCAGCAGCACCTGGGCCAGCCGCTGCGCGCTGATGCGCGTGTCGCGCGACAGGCCTGAGCCGTTGTCGAGAACGACCTCATCGTTCAGCGGCCCCAGGCGCTCGGTCAGCCAGCGCAGCATCGCTGCCCGCGCCGCCTCCGGCGTGGCCACGGCGCGCGGGTTGGCCTGCAGCGCCAGCGCCAGAAAGAGCTGCTGGGCCATCAGGTTGTTGCTGTATTTGTTGATGTCCCGCACCAGTTCGGCCAGCGCCGGCGAGCGTTGCTCGAAGCTGGGTTTGACGTCCACCGGCGCCAGCCCTTCATGGACGCTGCCGCGCAACTGCCCGCCCATTTCGCGCCACAGCGCTTCAATCAATCGGGCTTCGTAAGTGGCCGGTTGCGGGTCGGCCACCGGCCAGGTCGATTCGCCGCAACTCGCCGCGTAGCCGCCGCCAAAGCGCGTCCGGCCGGCGTCGAATTCGGCTTTCAGCGCGACGCGCCAGTCGCCGCAGGCGCCACCAGTCAGCGGCACCGTGCGGTCGACCAGCGTGCCAGCCAGCGCGGGGTCGGCGTTGATGCGCGCCACGCCGGCTGCGGCGTCGGGCGTGAAGCTGTAGACCGTCGAGCGGAAGTTGAACAGCAGGGCCGCCGGCCGCACGTTGTAGGGGCGCAGCGGTTCGCCGTCGAAGTCGCCGGGCGGGGTGTCGGGCACGGCGTAGGCGCCGCTGTCCAGCACGATGTCGCCGCGGATCTCGCGCACGCCCAGCTGCTGGATGCGCCGCAGCAGCAGCCACACGCGTTCGATGACCAGCTTGGGGTCGCCGCTGCCCTTGATGAAGACGCTGCCATCGAGCACGCCGTTGGCCACCGGGCCGCTCAGCCACACCGACGTGGCGAAGCTGTAGGCCGGGCCCAGGCGGTCCAGCGCGGCGGCGGTGGTCAGCAACTTGGTCAGCGAGGCCGGGTTCACCGGCTTGGTCTCTTGCCACTGCAGCACGCGGCGGTTGCTGTTGGCGTCTTCGATGACCACGCTCAGCGCTTCGGCCGGCACACCAGCCCGCTTCAACGCGGCCAAGGCTTCGGGCGGCAGGCCGGGTGCGGCGCCGGCAGTCGCCGCGATGCCGAACGCCAGCCACACCGCACATCCCGCGCCGACCTTGCGACCTTGTTTCACCACCGTTGCACCACCTGCCAGCCCTTATCGCCCTGCGCCTGCTGGCCATGATGGCACGGCATAAACTGCCGGCCATGCAACTGCCTACCGGGCCCCACCGCGTATCGAGCGCCCTCAACCTTCTGGCCCTGGATACGTCCACCGAGCGCCTGGCGCTGGCCCTGCAAGCCCCCGGCGGCCCGTGGACGGTGCTGGCCGAAGGCGGCGCGCTGGCCTCGGCCACGCTGCTGCCCCAGGTGCACGCCCTGATGGCCCGTGCAGGCCTGCAAATGACCGATCTGGACGCCATCGCCTTCGGCCGGGGGCCTGGGGCCTTCACGGGCCTGCGCACGGCCTGCGCGGTGGCCCAGGGCCTGGCCTTCGGCCTGGGCAAGCCGGTGCTGGCCATCGACAGCCTGCTGATCGTGGCCGAAGACGCGCGGCTGCAGCGCTTTGCCAGCGCCGAAACGCTGGACATCGCGGTGGCCATGGACGCCCGCATGGGCGAGGCCTACGCCGGCCGTTACCGCTGGGCGCAGGGCGCCTGGCACACGCTGCAGGCGCCGGGGCTGTATGCCTTGCCGGCGCTGGCGCAGGTCTGGGCGGACGCGCCCGACGCGCCGGCCGGCACCGGCGTGCAGGCGATAGCCGGCTCGGCGCTGGCGGCTTTCGGCGAGCGCGTGGCGTGGCCGGCTGGCGCGCTGCACGTTGCGCAAGAACACGACCGCGCCAGCGCGCTGCTGAACCTGGCCGCGCAAGCCGTACAGGCTGGCCTGGGCGTTGACGCCGCCCTGGCCTTGCCGCTCTACCTGCGCGACAAGGTGGCGCAAACCACGCAAGAGCGCGACGCCGCGCGCGCTGCGGCGCTGGCCGCCACGCCATGAGCGCACTGCCGCAAGCCCGGCTGCAACGCCGGGCCATGACCGTGCACGATCTGGACGCCGTGGTGGCCGCTGAAGCCGGCGCCTACAGCCACCCCTGGAGCCAGGGCAACTTCATCGATTCATTGGCCTCGGGCTACCTGGCCGAGGTGGTGGTCGGCGACGACGGCGGTCTGGTCGCCTACTTCGTGGCCATGCAAGGGGTCGATGAACTGCACCTGCTCAACATCACCGTGGCCACGGTCTGGCAAGGGCAGGGCCATGGCATCGCCTTGCTGCGCACCGTGCAGCACCACGCCGCCACGTTGGGCCTGGGTTCGCTGTGGCTGGAGGTGCGCTTCAGCAATGTCCGTGCGCGGACGCTTTACCGTCGCCGGGGGTTTGCCGAGGTCGGCTTGCGCAAGGGCTACTACCCGGCGGCAGGGCCCCGCGAAGACGCTGTGGTGATGAGCCTGCCCATCAAGCTGTTGCCGCCCGGAGGCCTGCATGGCGTGGACTGAACGCCAGCACGCCTTGCTGGACGCGATGGGCTTGCGTGTCTGGGCGCCGCCTGAGCCGGCCCCCGCGCTGACTGCAGCGGCCCCGACGCCGATGCCGGAAGCTGCCGCCCTGGCGTCGCCAGACGCGCCTGCGCCCCTTCAGGTCGTGCGCGCCCGCGGTGACATCGCCACGCTGGACTGGCAGCAACTGCGCGCTTCGGTGGCCGCCTGCACTGCCTGCAGCTTGTCGGCCAGCCGCACGCAAACGGTCTTCGGCGTCGGCCACCCGCAGGCGCAGTGGCTGGTCGTGGGCGAGGCCCCGGGCGAAGACGAAGACGCGCAGGGCGAGCCCTTCGTGGGCGCATCGGGCCAGCTGCTGGACCGCATGCTGGCCGCGCTGCAGCTGACGCGCAGCAGCGAAGGCGACGTGCCGCCGGCGCAGCGCGTCTACATCGCCAACACGCTGAAGTGCCGCCCGCCGCGCAACCGCAACCCCGGCGCCGAAGAAATGGCGCAGTGCGAACCCTATCTGGTGCGGCAGATCGAACTGCTGCGGCCGCGCATCATCCTGGCCATGGGCAAGTTCGCCGTGCAAACCCTGCTGCGCAGCGACGAACCCATAGGCCGTTTGCGCGGCCGCGTGCACCGCTACCAGGGTGTGCCGCTGGTGGTCACTTACCACCCGGCCTATTTGCTGCGCAGCCTGCAGGAAAAGGCCAAGGCCTGGGAAGACCTGTGCCTGGCGGCGGCGGTGGCTGAAGGGCAGGCCGGCCCGGGCTGACCCGCCGGCCGGCCCTTATTTGGCTGGCTTCTTCGGCCGCGTCCAACCCGCCAGGCTGATCTGCTTGGCCCGCGCCACGGTCAGCTGACCGGCCGGCGCGCTCTTGGCCAGCGTGGAGCCGCCGCCGATGGTGGCGCCTTCGCCTAGCGTGATGGGCGCGATCAGCACGCAGTTGCTGCCCACGTGCACGTCGTTGCCGATGGTGGTGCGGTGCTTGTTGGCGCCGTCGTAATTGGCCGTGATGCTGCCGGCGCCGAAGTTGACGCGTTCCCCCACCGTGGCGTCGCCCAGGTAGGCCAGGTGGTTGGCCTTGGCGCCCTTGGCCAGGGTGCTGTTCTTGACCTCGACGAAGTTGCCGATGTGGACGTCTTCGCCCAGCACCGCGCCGGGCCGCAGCCGGGCGTAGGGGCCGATCAGCGCGCCCGCGCCCACGCTGGCGCCTTCGATGTGGGTGTAGGGGTGGATGACCGCGCCGGCCGCGATGCGCGCGTCGCGGATCACGCAGTTCGCGCCAATGCGCACGCCGTCGCCCAAGTGCACCTCGCCTTCGAAGACGCCGTTGATGTCGATCTCGACGTCGCTGCCGCAGACCAGCGTGCCGCGCACGTCCAGCCGCGCGGGGTCGGCCAGGCGAACGCCGGCCTCCATCAACGCTTCGGCTCGCTGGCGTTGAAAGCGGCGCTCCAGGTCGGCCAACTGCACCGGGCTGTTGACGCCCAGCACTTCGGTCTCGCTGCTGGCGGTGGCGGCCACCACGGCCACGCCTTCGGCCCCGGCCATGGCCACGATGTCGGTCAGGTAGAACTCTTGCTGCACGTTGTCGTTGTTCAGCGCCACCACCCAGCGCTTCAGCAGCGCGGTGGGCGCGGCCATGATGCCGGTGTAGACCTCGCGGATGGCGCGCTGCGCCGGCGTGGCGTCCTTGTGTTCGACGATGGCCTGCACCTGCTTGCCGTCGCGCACGATGCGCCCGTAACCGGTGGCGTCGGCCAGCTCGATGGTCAGCAGCGCCAGCTTGTCGCCGCCGCAGGCATCGACCAGCGCCCGCGCCGTTTCAGCGCGGATCAGGGGCACGTCACCGTTCAGGATCAGCGTGATGCCGTTGGCCTCGTCCAGCGCCGGCACGGCTTGCTGGATGGCGTGGCCGGTGCCGCGTTGCGGCATCTGGCGCACGAAGACGGCGCCGCTGCTGGCCACCGCCGCTTCCACCACTTCGGCGCCGTGCCCGGTGATGACCACGGTGCGCGCTGCCCCCAGTGCGGCACTGGCCTTCAGGACATGCTGCAATAGGCTGGTGCCTGCCAGGCGGTGCAGCACCTTGGGTAAAGCCGACTTCATGCGGGTGCCCTTGCCCGCAGCCATGATCACGACGTTGAGTGCCATGCGACCGTCTCGTTGGAAAACCTGGATTATCGGCATGCTGCTGACGCTGCCGATGGCGTTGATGTCGGGCTGCAGCAGCATCCCGCTGGCCTACAACAACGGGCCGCAACTGGCCTGGTGGTGGGTCGACGGCTACTTCGACTTCAACCGCGAGCAGGCGCCGGCCGTCAAGCAGGGTCTGGACCAGCTTTTCGACTGGCACCGCAGCACCCAGATCGTGCTCTACCTGCCCTTCCTGGGCGCCGCCCAGGCGCAGATCACCGAGCCCACCACGGCCGCGCTGGCCTGCCGCTGGCAAGACCAGGGCCGCGAACTGCTGGAGCCCACCCTGCAGCGCCTGCTGAGCAGCGCCGCCGATGTGCTGCCCAGCCTGGGCGAGCCGCAGTTCAAGCACCTGGAGACACGCTACGCCAAAGTGCTGGACGAGATGCGCGACGACTTCCTGCAGCCCGACTTGGTCGAACGCAACAAGAAGTCGGTGAAGCGCGCGCTGGAACGGGCCGAACGCTTGTACGGCCGCCTGGATGAACCGCAGCGGCGCGTGGTCACCGCCGGTGTGGCGGCATCACCCTTCAACCCCGAACTGTGGTGGCAGGAGCGCCAGCGCCGCCAGCGCGACACCGTGCAGACCCTGCGTCGTCTGGTCACCGACAAGGCCGAACGCGACCAGCGTCTGGCCGCTCTGCGCACCCTGGTGGCGCGGCTGGAACGCTCACCCGGCCCGGCCTACCGCGCCTACCAGATCAAGCTGGCCGACTACAACTGCGCCTTCGCCGCGCAGGTACACAACGCCACCACGCCGGCGCAGCGCAAGCAGGCGCGCGAGACGCTGAAGGATTGGGAAACCGATCTGCGGCAGTTGATGGCGCGCGACGGCTAGGCGGCGGATTTCAAAGACTTGAAGAAGGCGTTCAAGGTCAAGCGCCCCAGGCCGCTTTGGTAGGCCGCTGGCGACGACCAGAGGATGTCGCCGGAATGGAAGATGCCGCCGTCGTAAAAGATGGCGCGGTTCCATTTGGCCGGCACGCGGCCTATGACTTCGAAGTAGTGGTTGCTCTGGGTCATATAGCCCGCCGCCACGCCGTACTTGGCCTCGAAGGCCGCGCCGTCCAGGCTGTTGGCGTCGCGCCGAAACTGCAGGCCTCCGGCGTCGGACATCAGCGAGCGGAAGAACACGGTGCCGCCCAACGCTTCGTCGGGGAACAGGTAGTGAACCATGGCCGCCATCGCGTGGCTGGGGTCCAGGCCGGTGTCGTCGCGGTGGCAGACACGCTGGCGCGGGTCCAGCTGCGCCGGGTCCAGCGTGACCCGCGAATAGCGGGCGTACATGCCCAGCGGTCGGCCGACCTGCAAAGGGCCGGCGCAGTGCTGCTGGAAGAAGGCGTCGAGCTGGGCGCTGAGGGCTTCGGGCAGCAGCAATTGCGGCCCCGGGTAGGGGTGGCCGGCCAGGTTGTGAAAATGCGGCGCCACGGTTTCGGCCAGGGCCACCGCGTCGTCGGGATTCAGCAAAAAGTCATCGACCACGAAGACCCGCGCGCCGGTGCTCAGCGTCAGGGTCTGCAACTGCGGGGCGGGGTTCAGGCGCAGCGTGACGCCCGTCGGGTTGGGTGCGACGGCGGCCTTGGCGTGGGCTGGGGCGGCGTCTGCCGGCGCACCCGCGCGGGCAAATTGTTCGACGAAGCTGTGGTGCTTGGGCAGCTTCATCAGCGTGCGCGCCACGTCTTTGCGGATGTCGCCCAGAAACTCGGACAGGTTGCGGTCGTCCATCTGGCGCGTGATGGGGTGGTGCGAGCGCGGCACGATGCCCTGGCCCAGCATCACCTGCACCCAGGAATTTTCGGCGAACAGTTCGTCGGCGGACAGCGACACGCGCCCCGAGTCGCGGAACTGCTGGACGCGGTGCTTCAGCAGCGGCGGTACCGCCATCTCGCGGCAGTGGCGCCACAGCGGGCTGTCTGTGCGGTTGGTGACGTGGTAGTGCAGGATGATGAAGTCGCGGATGGTCTCGATGGACGTCTGCGTCTGCTGGTTGAATTCGTCGATGTCGCTCTGGCAGATGCCGTCGGCCGGGAAGAGCTGCACCAAGCGCGTTGCGGCCTTCTGGATGAAGGGCACGGCCTCGCGCACCGAGGCGGTCTGCACGGCCACGGCGGTGTCGCAGGGCAGCCAGTGCGACCAGTCTTGGTAGCCCACGCCCAGAGTCTCGCCCAGCAACAGGCTGCGCATGCCGGTGCAGTCCAGGAACAGATCGCCTTCCAGCAGGCTGCCGTTTTCCAGCGTCAGCCCGGTGATGTAGCCACTGGGTGCATCGGTGTGCACCTTGATGATCTTGCCTTCGATGCGCTGCACGCCCAGGCCTTCGGCGTAGCGGCGCAGGTAGGCGGCGTACAGCGTGGCGTCGAGGTGGTAGGCGTAGTTGATGGCCAGGCGGCATCGTTACTTAATATGATGAGCGAATTAATGAGGATTAACCCGCGTCGGGCCCCGCGGTGTTGCGTCCATGCACGCCAAGTCGGTCTCCTCTCTGCGGGCAAACAACGTCACTTCAGAGGGTGTGAGTGGCGCCCCATGCGGGCAGACCCTGATGCAAACGGCTTCGCTTTCGATCTTTAATGTGAGCATCGAACAAATTTGCCGCCGGGCCGGATTGGCCGCCCGACCGGCT
>JAYVBO010000710.1:0-5062 GCA_043750435.1 Betaproteobacteria bacterium
TCGGCCCGGTCGGGCCAACCGGCGGGTGAGGGCGCGGCCTGCACGCGCTGGCCCAGCGGGCCGACGCCGCCGTCGGGCGCCCGTGCGAAGGCGGCTTCACCCAGTTGCAGCACGCGCGCCGTGCTGATGACGAATTCCTCGGGCGTTTTCAGCTTGGCGGCCTGCGGCGCCCAGGCTTCGGGCGCTTCGATCAAGGCGCGGTACACCGTCGGCAGGTCGCCGCTGCTGCGCTGCCAGGCGGCCACCAGTTTGGCCACCAGCGCGGGCGGTGGTTCGTCGGCGACGAAGTGCCGCGCCAGCTTGCTGCAGACGAAGCGCGCGGTGGACGGGTGCTGCGCCAGGTCGTGCAGCACCGCGTCCAGAGCGTCGGGACCTTCGCGGTAAGACTGGCCGACGACGGTCTTGCGGCCCGGCTGGTGCCAGGCGGCATCGAAGCGGGTGGTGGGCGCGCCGGGCGGGGCGTCGATCAACAAGCTCATCGGCACCCGCCAGCCGGTCAGCACGCGGGCGAACTCGGTCACGTCGGCCTGCGTGTAGCCGCCCCAGCCACCGAATTCGGCGCCGCCGCCGGGCACGCCCAGGGTGTGCAGTTCCAGCACCTCGCGCGCCAGGTTTTCGTTCAGGCCGCGCGGCGCCTGCGGGTTGTCGTTTTGCAGCCGGCCGGCGCGGCGCCGCACCTGGGGCGAATCGGGTCCGGCCGAACGGTCGTTGTCCAGGTAGCGCAGCATGCCGGCGTGGTGGGTCGAGGCCTTCAGCAGGCCTTCGAAGCTGCCGGCGATGTTCGGCCGTATGGCTTCGCGTTCGAAGGCGCCGACGATGCCACGCGCGCTGGCCTTGGCCATCGACACCGTGAAGTGGTTGGCCCAGAACAAGGCCAGCCTTTCGTTGAAGGGCCGGATGCTGAGCGCGGCGGTGCTCAGGCGGGCGCGCACGTCGGCCTGCACCAACTCCCGAAAGTGCTCGGCGAAGTTCTGTTCGGTGCTGGGCGTCATCGCCAGGCCGTCGGCGGCGGGCTGTGCGGGCCGTTCGCGCTGCTGGCGCTGCTGGCGCTGGACGAACTGGGCGTAGCGCTTCAGCCCTTCAACGCCGCTGGCCAGGCCTGCGCCGCGCTGCGCTTCGGCCGGGCCAATCTGGGCTTGCAGCCAGCCGACGGCGTCGTCACCGACGGCGGTCAGGCTGGCTTCGCCCAGGCCGTAGCGGTGGGCGGCCAGGGCGGCCTGCGTGGGGTTGCGGTTCATGGGTGTGTCTCCATGCACCGCAGTGTTGCGCAACACCGTGTGACGCGGCATGGCTGCCGCGTGAAGTTGTCTTTACTTGCTGGCGGGCGCTGAGGCCTGCGGCGCCAGCAAGCCGTTCACGGCCATCAGGTCGGCCGGTGTCAACTGCCCTGCAGCCTGGCGCAGCCGCAGGCTGCCCATGAGCACGTCGTAGCGCGCCTTGGCCAGGTTCTGCTGGGTGGTGAAGAGCTGGGTCTGCGCGTTCAGCACGTCCAGGTTGACACGCACGCCCACCTTGTAGCCCAGCTGCGTGGCTTCCAGCGCCAGCTTGGACGAGCTTTCAGCGGCTTCCAGCGCCTTCACCTGGGCCAGGCCCGACTGCACGCCGAAATAGGCCACGCGCGTGGCCTGGGCCACGCTGCGGCGGGCGGCTTCCAGGTCGGCGCGGGTTTTGTCCTCCAGCGACGCGGTTTCCTTGATGCGGTTCTCAACGATGCCGCCCGAGAAGATCGTCCAGTTCAGCTGCACGCCCACGCTGCCGGTCTTGGTGTTGCCAACCGTGCGGCTGGCCGAAGGCAGCGAGCCCCGCACGTCGTTGCCACCCAGCGTGGCCACGGCGTCCACCGTGGGCAGCTTGCCGGCGCGGGCCTTGTCGCTTTCCAGCAGCGCCACGTCCAGCGCCAGCCGCGCCTTGCGCACGCCGGGATGGTTGGTGTCGGCGCCGGTGGCCCAGGTCTCGGCATTGGCCGGCAGGGTCTGCGGCAGCAACACCGGCACGCGCAAGGGGTTGGGCTTCACATTGGTCTGGCCGACCAGCACGTCCAGCGCGATGCGCTTGGCCTGCAAGTCGTTCTCGGCGGCGATTTCCTGGGCCGTGGCCAGGTCGAATTTCGCCTGGGCTTCCCGGGTGTCGGTGATGGTGGCGGTGCCGACTTCGAAGTTGCGTTTGGCTGACGCCAACTGCTCGGTGATGGCCGCCTTGTTGGTGCCCGTGGTGCCCAGCGCGTCTTGCGAGGCCAGCACGTCGAAATAGGCCTGGGCCACGCGCACCAGCAGGTCTTGCTCGGCCACTTCCAGGTCAGCCTGGGCCACGGTCAGCGCCTTGCGCGCCTGGGCGATGGTGGCGGCGTTGCTGCGATTGAACAGCGGGTACTTGCCGTTCAAGCTGGCGGCCAGGGTGTTGGTGCCTTTCAGCCCGGTGCCCAGGGGGTCGGTTTGCGCGGCGGTGGCCGAGGCCACGGCGGCCAGCGTGGGCCGTGCCAGGCCTTCAGCCTGCTCGGCCTTGTACTGGGCCGAATCGGCCAGCGCACGGGCCGACAGGTAGGCCGCGTCGTAGGCATGGGCGGCTTCGTACAAGGACTGCAGGCTTTGCGCCGATGCCAACCCGGGCAGGGCCAGCATCACGGCGGCAGCCAGGGCGCTCAGCGTGGACACGGTGCGGCCTGGGGTGTGGCCTTGGCGGCGTGAGCGGGTGGACATCGAACGCATGCGGTTTCCTTCAAGGTGTTCAGTGGCGCAGCCGGCTGAAGCCAGCGGCCTGCGGGGTTATAGCGGGGTCACCCATGGCGGCGCTGCCGCCATGCGACGGCCTGCCATTGGCGGGTGCACGACGGCCGCCCGTCGCGACAGGCTGCAAGGGCACAGCTTCATGCCGCCGGTTCAGAAATGGAAGCGGGTGGGCTCACCGAAGCCATCCAGGCGCGGCGCCACGGTGTCGAAGAGGTCGGCCTGGCTGAAGGCCGCCTCGCCGGCGCGGGTGTAGAGCTTGGCCTGCATCACTGGCTCTTGGCCGACCACGGCCGCCAGCCGACCGCCAATCTTCAACTGCGCCAGCAGGGCCTGGGGCACCTCGGCCACCGAGCCCGACAGCAGGATCACGTCGAACGGCCCTTCAGCCGGCAGGCCGCGCGTGCCTTCATCAGCGCTCACATCCAGCACGGTGACATTGGCCACGCCGTTGCGTTGCAGGCTGGCCCGCGCCATCTCGGCCAGCGCCGGGCGGCATTCCAGGCTGTAGACCCACTGCCCGCGGTGGGCCAGCAGCGCCGCCATGAAGCCCGAACCGGTGCCGATTTCCAGCACTTTCTCGTGGCGCTGCACCTGCAGTTCTTGCAGCAGCCGGGCTTCCACCTTGGGCTCCAGCATGCAGGCCGTCTCCAGCGTGGTGGCGTTCTTGTCCAGCGGAACCTGGGTGTCCATGAAAGCCAGCGCGCGCAGGGCCGGCGGCAGGAAGTCTTCACGCCGCACGGTGGACAGCAGCGACAGCACGGACTGGTCGAGCACGTCCCAGGGGCGGATTTGCTGCTCGATCATGTTGAAGCGGGCGGTTTCGATGTTCATGGCTCGACGTTTCAGCTGGGGGTGTAGGCGAAGAATTCTAGGGGTCGACCCTGGTCAGTCGGCTGACACGGCCGGGGCGGCGGCGGGGGCTGTGGGCTGGGGGGTTTTCAAGAAGCGGCGGCGCGCCCAGGCGGCCAGGTCGTCCAGCCAGCAATACACCACCGGCACCACCACCAGGGTCAGCAGCGACGAGGTGATGACGCCGCCGATGACGGCCTGGCCCATGGGCGCGCGCTGCTCGCTGCCTTCGCTCAGCGCGAAGGCCAGTGGCACCATGCCGAAGACCATGGCCAGCGTCGTCATCAGGATGGGCCGCAGCCGCACTCGGGCAGCTTCCAGCAGGGCGGCTGAACGTTCCATGCCCCGCACGACGGTCCCGTCGTGCAACACCTGATTCGCGCGCATGCGGATCGCGAAATCCACCAGCAGGATGGCGTTCTTGGTCACCAGGCCCATCAGCATCACGATGCCGATCACCGAGAACATGTTCAGCGTGCTGCGAAACAGCAGCAGCGCACCGACCACGCCGATCAGCGTCAAGGGCAGGCTGCTCATCAGCGCCAGCGGCTGCAAGAAGCTCTTGAACTGGCTGGCCAGGATCATGTAGATGAAGACCACCGCCAGCGCCAGCGCGCCGACGGCATAGGCGAAGGACTCGTTCATGTTCTTGGTCGACCCGCCAAACACATAGCGGTAGCCCGGTGGCCAGACCAGGCTGTCCAGCGCGGCCTTGATGTCGGTGGTCACCTCGCCGGTGCTGCGGCGCAGCGGGTTGGCGTCGATGTTGATCTCGCGGCTCATGTCGCGGCGGTTGATCTGGTTGGGGCCGGTGGACGGCGACACATCGGCCACCTGCGACAGGCGCACCACTTTGGCCGTGCCGTCGGTGTTGCTGCCGATGACCAGCGGCAGGCTGCTCAGGTCGCCGGCTGAATCGCGGCTGTCGGGTGACAGGCGCACGCGCACGTCGTAGTTTTCGCCGTCGCTGGCGCGCCAGTTGCCCACCGACACGCCGGCCACCAAGGTGCGCAGCGTGGTCGCCAGGGTGTTGACGTTGAGGCCCAGGTCAGCCGTGGCGTCGCGCTTCACATCGATGGCGATGGTCGGCTTGTCGGCCTTCAGCGAGCTGTCCAGGTCGACCAGGCCGGGTATGGCGCGCAGCTTGGCCAGGATCTGCCTGGACAGGCTGCTCAGTTCGTCCAGGTCGCGGCCCTGCACGCTGAAGACGATGCTCTTGCTGCCGCCCAGGTCGGTGGCGCCGATGTTGGTGACGGTGATGCCCGGAATGCGGTCCAGCCGCTCGCGCATCGGCAGCGCCATGTCGGCCACGCTGCGCTGGCGGTCCTTGCGGTCGACCAGCCGCACGTACAGGCTGCCGTAGATCTTGCCGGCCGCGAAACCGCTGTTGATGGTGGCCACGGTGTGGCGAACTTCGGGGAATTCGTGCAGCGCCGCGTCGATCTGGCGCGCGCGCATCTCGGTCACTTCCAGCGACGAGCCGACCG
>JAYVBO010000711.1:0-11715 GCA_043750435.1 Betaproteobacteria bacterium
CTGAAGGCTGAACTGGCCCGCCGTCTGGGCGTGCCGGTGGCTGTCAACATCGAAGAAATCCGCAAGCCGGAAGTCGATGCACAGCTGATCGCCGACAGCATCACGCAGCAGCTCGAAAAGCGCATCATGTTCCGCCGCGCGATGAAGCGTGCGATGCAGAACGCGATGCGTCTGGGCGCTCTGGGCATCAAGATCATGTCTTCTGGCCGCTTGAACGGTATCGAAATCGCTCGTTGCGAGTGGTACCGCGAAGGTCGCGTGCCGCTTCACACCCTGAAGGCCGACATCGACTATGGCTTCAGCGAAGCCAAGACGACCTACGGCATCATCGGCGTGAAGGTTTGGGTCTACCGGGGTGACCGCCTCGCCAATGGCGACGCACCGCAGCTGCCCAAGACAGAAAACGACAACGACCGCCGTGACCGCCGTGGCCCGCGCCCCGATGGACGCCCGGGCGCCCCCGCCGGCCGTGGCCGTCCGGGTGGTGACCGTGGTGCGCCGCGTTCCGACGCTGGACCTGCCACTGCTGCACCCGCAGCCCCCGCTGGCGATGGCCCCAAGGGCCCCGCCGTGAAGCGCGTGCGCCGTGCCGGTCCGCCGGCTACGCCCGCTGCTGGCGGCGAGACCAAAGGAGAATAACGATGCTGCAACCCGCACGTCGCAAGTTCCGCAAGGAACAAAAAGGCCGTAACACCGGCATCGCCACCCGTGGCGCCGCCGTGTCGTTCGGTGACTTTGGCCTGAAGGCCACCGAGCGCGGCCGCATCACCGCGCGCCAGATCGAAGCCGCGCGTCGCGCGATTTCGCGTCACATCAAGCGCGGCGGCCGCATCTTCATCCGCATCTTCCCGGACAAGCCAATCTCGCAAAAGCCGGCAGAAGTCCGGATGGGTAACGGCAAGGGCAACCCCGAGTACTACGTGGCCGAGATCCAGCCGGGCAAGGTGCTGTACGAAATCAACGGCGTGCCCGAGCAACTGGCCCGTGAAGCCTTCCTGCTCGCGTCCGCCAAACTGCCCTTGCGCTGCACCTTTGTTGCGCGCCAGGTCGGCACCTGACCGGAAAGAAATAGATCATGAAAGCATCCGAACTGCGCGCCAAAGACATCGCGGCGCTCGAGAAGGAAGTCTCCGATCTGCTGAAGGCCCATTTCGGCCTTCGTATGCAGAAGGCGACCCAGCAGCTCACCAACCACACGCAACTGGGCAACACCAAGCGCGACATCGCGCGGGCCAAGACCATCATTGCGGAAAAGAAGAAGGCCGCCCAATGAGCGAAGTTCAAGCCACGCCGGTGAGTGCAGTTGCAACAGCGCCGGCCAAGAACACCCGCACTTTCGTCGGCCGCGTGGTCAGCGACAAGCGCGCCAAGACCGTCACCGTTCTGGTCGAGCGCCGCACCGCGCACGAGCTCTACGGCAAGATCGTGGCCCGTTCGCGCAAGTACCACGCCCATGACGAAAGGGGCGAGTTCAAGATGGGCGACCTGGTCGAGATAGCCGAAGGCCGTCCGATCAGCAAGACCAAGTCGTGGACCGTGACCAAGCTGCTTGAAAAGGCCAAGCTGGTCTGATTTCGCAACGGGGTGAATAGCCCTGCTGGCACGACCTGACGACCGGACACTGGAAACTCCAGCCCGGTCGTTTTTCATTTCTACCAGGAGTCACGCACATGTTGAAAGTCGGAGACAAACTGCCCGCCGGCAGTCTGAGCGAATTTGTTGAAGTAGAAGGCAATGGGTGTTCACTTGGCCCCAACGCCTTTGACGTAGAAAAAGCCACGGCTGGCAAGAAGGTGGCTGTGTTTGCATTGCCGGGCGCCTATACGCCGACCTGCTCGGCCAAGCACGTGCCGGGCTATGTCGCGCAGGCGGCTGCGCTGCAGGCTGCGGGCATCGACGAAATCTGGTGCGTCTCAGTCAATGATGCCTTCGTGATGGGCGCTTGGGGCCGTGATCAGCAGACCGGTGGCAAAGTGCGCATGATGGCTGACGGCAGTGCCGACTTCACCAAGGCGACTGGCCTGACGCTGGACCTCACCGCGCGTGGCATGGGCCTGCGTTCGCAGCGCTACTCGATGCTGGTGGTGGATGGCGTCGTCAAGTCGCTGAATATCGAAGGCCCTGGCAAATTCGAAGTCAGTGATGCGGCCACGATGTTGGCGCAAGCCCGGGAATTGATCGGCTGAGCGGCCTCTAGCGAAAAGAGTTGCGGTGTGTTGACGCCGTTTCGTTTTTCGTGCCATAATCGAATGCTTCGCTGCTCGCGTAGCGATAAAGAGGTCGACGGCTCCAAGCCGGGCCTGCACTAAGTTGCATTTAGGCGAGCAGATCCACCCATACACGGGCCCAAGACTGGCCGCGGCAGGTTGCAAAACCAAAGCAGCGGGCAAGTTGGGGAGACAGACACAATGATCCAAATGCAAACTCGGCTCGATGTAGCCGACAACACGGGTGCCAAATCCGTCATGTGCATCAAGGTACTCGGCGGCTCTAGGCGTCGGTATGCTGGCATCGGTGACGTGATCAAGGTCAGCATCAAGGAAGCCGCGCCGCGTTCACGCGTCAAAAAAGGCGAGGTCTATAGCGCTGTGGTGGTTCGCACCGCCAAGGGCGTTCGCCGTCAAGACGGTTCGTTGATCCGTTTCGACGCCAATGCTGCCGTGCTGCTCAACGCCAAGCTCGAGCCTATCGGCACACGCATCTTCGGCCCGGTAACGCGTGAACTGCGTACCGAGCGCTTCATGAAGATCGTTTCGCTGGCTCCGGAAGTGCTGTAAAGCGCGTCGCAAGGACACCGACCATGAACAAGATACGCAAAGGCGACCAGGTCATCGTGACCACCGGTCGCGACAAGGGCAAGCGCGGCACCGTTTCGTTGCGCGTTGATGAAAGCAAGATTCTCGTCGACGGCATCAACGTGTCGAAAAAGCACGTCAAGCCGAACCCCCTCAAGGGTACGACGGGTGGTGTGGTTGACAAGGCCATGCCCATCCATCAGTCGAACGTGGCCATCTTCAATCCCGCAACCGGCAAGGCCGATCGCGTGGGTGTCAAGTTGGTCGATGGCGGCAAGAAGATTCGCGTCTTCAAGTCGAGCGGCGAAGAAATCAAGGCCTAAGTCAAATGGCAAAGACACAAGCAGCCCAAGTAGCGCCGACGCAAGTCCGCCTGCAGGCGATTTACCGTGAAAAGATCGTCCCTGAGTTGATGGCCAAGTTCGGCTTCACCTCGGTGATGCAGGTGCCTCGTCTGCAAAAGATCACGCTCAATATGGGCGTGAGCGAAGCGGTCTCGGACAAGAAAGTCATGGACGCTGCTGTCAGCGACCTGACCAAGATTGCCGGCCAAAAGCCTGTGGTCACCAAGAGCAAGCGGCCTATCGCTGGATTCAAGATCCGCGAGAACCAGGCCATCGGTACCATGGTGACACTGCGCGGCGTGCGAATGTACGAATTTCTGGATCGTTTCGTTACCGTGGCGCTGCCGCGTGTTCGTGACTTCCGGGGTATTTCGGGGCGCAGCTTTGACGGCCGAGGCAATTACAACATCGGCGTCAAAGAGCAGATCATCTTTCCGGAAATCGAGTACGACAAGATCGACGCGATTCGCGGGATGAACATCAGTATCACCACCAGCGCGAAGAACGACGACGAATGCAGGGCATTGCTCGTGGCGTTCAAGTTCCCGTTCAAGAATTGAACGCAGCAAGGAATACGACAAATGGCCAAACTTTCCGTCCTCCAGCGTCAAGAAAAGCGCGAGAAGCTGGTTGCCAAGTACGCCAAGAAATATGCCGAATTCAAGGCTATTTCCAATGACGCCAACCGCTCTGATGAAGAGCGCTACATGGCGCGGCTCGAGCTGCAGAAGCTTCCCCGCAACGCAAACCCCACCCGGTTGCGCAACCGCTGCGCCTTGACGGGCCGCGGTCGTGGCACCTTCAAGATGTTCGGGTTGGGCCGTAACAAGATCCGTGAACTCGCCTTCAAGGGTGATATCCCCGGCATGGTCAAGGCCAGCTGGTAATCCGGCGAGAAGATCAGGAGCAATTTTATGAGCATGAGTGATCCCATCGCCGACATGCTGACCCGTATCCGCAATGCGCAAGCTGTGGACAAGGCGGCTGTCAAGATGCCATCTTCGAAGTTGAAGATCGCTATCGCGCAGGTGCTGAAAGACGAGGGTTACATCGACGGTTACGCGGTTAATAACGAAGGCGGCAAAGCCGAACTCGAAATCGCGTTGAAGTATTACGCCGGTCGCCCGGTTATCGAGCGCATCGAGCGCGTCAGCCGCCCAGGTCTTCGGATCTACAAGGGCCGTGACGCGATCCCGCAGGTCATGAACGGTTTGGGTGTGGCGATAGTCACCACCCCCAAGGGTGTCATGACCGATCGCAAGGCTCGCCAGACCGGTGTCGGTGGCGAAGTCCTTTGCTACGTCGCTTAAGGGGAGCAGCACTATGTCCCGCGTAGGAAAGATGCCCGTCGCCGTGCCGCAAGGCGTGGAGGTGGCAATCACGGCCGGTCAAATCACGGTCAAGGGTGGCAATGGCACCTTGGTGCGCACGCTGCACCCCTTGGTCGTGATCAAGAGTGACGATGGCAAATTGACCTTCACGCCGGCCAACGATTCGTCGGCGGCTGATGCGATGAGCGGCACCATGCGTGCGCTGGTTGCGAATATGGTCGGTGGTGTCAGCAAGGGCTTCGAGAAGAAGCTCAGCCTGGTTGGCGTGGGATTTCGTGCCCAGGCCGCCGGTCAGAAGCTGAACCTGCAGATCGGTTTCTCGCACCCGGTCGTCAAGGACATGCCGGTGGGTATCAAGGTGGCAACGCCGACGCAGACCGAGATTGTGATCTCGGGTGCTGACCGTCAAGTTGTCGGCCAACTGGCTGCCGAAGTTCGTGCTTTCCGTCCGCCTGAGCCTTACAAAGGCAAGGGCATCCGCTATGTCGGTGAGCGTGTGACGCTCAAAGAGACGAAGAAGAAGTAAGGAGCGTTGCGATGAGCATGACCAAGAAAGAACAACGCCTGCGCCGTTCGCGCCAGACTCGAGTGCGCATTGCGCTGCAGGGTGCTGTGCGCCTGGCGGTGCACCGCTCGAACCTGCACATCTACGCCAGCATCGTGTCCAGCGATGGTGCGCAGGTGCTGGCCAGCGCGTCGACGGCCGAAAAGGAAGTTCGCACGCAGCTGGGCGCCGAAGGCAAGGGTGGCAATACCGCTGCTGCGGCGCTGATCGGCAAGCGGATTGCCGAGAAGGCCAAGGCCGCCGGCATCGAGAAAGTGGCATTCGACCGTTCGGGCTTCGCCTACCACGGTCGCGTCAAGGCACTGGCGGAAGCGGCTCGCGAAGCCGGCCTCCAGTTCTAAGCCAAGACTGAGCACAGGAATATCAAGATGGCAAAGTTCACTCCCCGCGCGCAGACCGAAGCGAATGACGACGGGCTCAAGGAAAAGATGATCGCGGTCAATCGCGTCACCAAGGTCGTCAAGGGCGGCCGCACCCTGAGCTTCGCTGCACTCACCGTCGTGGGTGATGGCGATGGCCGTATCGGCATGGGCAAAGGCAAGGCCAAGGAAGTTCCGGTGGCCGTGCAGAAGGCCATGGAAGCGGCCCGCCGCAACATGAGCAAGGTCAGCCTGAAGAATGGCTCGATCTACCACAACGTGCGCGGTGAGCACGGTGCCGCCAAGGTGCTGATGGCGCCGGCTGCTGCCGGTACCGGCATCATTGCTGGTGGTCCGATGCGCGCTGTTTTCGAAGTGATGGGCGTGACCGACATCGTGGCCAAGAGCCTCGGGTCGACCAACCCCTACAACATGGTCCGTGCAACCCTCGATGCGCTGAAGCGCTCGACGACGCCGGGTCAAGTCGCTGCCAAGCGCGGCAAGTCAGTTGAAGACATCTTCAACTGATCGCTGAAGCGAGAACTCCCATGTCTGAAAAGAAGACCCTTACCGTCAAGCTCGTGAAGAGCGTGGCTGGCACGCGCCAGTCGCACCGCGACACCGTGCGTGGCCTCGGCCTGCGTCGCGTGAACAGCCAGCGCACGTTGGAAGACACGCCCTCTGTGCGCGGCATGATCAACAAAGTCGACTACCTGGTGCAGGTGCTTTGATGACAATGCAAATCAACACCATCAAGCCCTCCGACGGCAGCAAGAAGAATCGTCGCCGCGTCGGTCGCGGCATCGGCTCGGGCCTGGGCAAGACCGCAGGTCGCGGTCACAAGGGTCAGAAAAGCCGTGCCGGTGGTTACCACAAGGTCGGCTTTGAAGGCGGTCAAATGCCGCTGCAGCGTCGTCTGCCGAAGCGGGGCTTCAAGTCGGCCCAGCTGAAGTTCAACGGCCAGATCACGCTGACCGATCTCGAGCGCTTGGGCGCTGACGAAGTGGATCTGCTGACGTTGAAGGCCGCTGGCCTGGTGCGTCAACTGATCAAGCACGTCAAGGTTATCAAGTCGGGCGAACTCACGCGCAAAGTGGTGCTCAAGGGTATCGCTGCAACGGCGGGTGCCAAGGTGGCGATTGAGGCTGCTGGCGGTACGGTCGAAGTGATGGCTGAAGTTGTCGTTCTGAAGAAGTTGCCCAAGAAGTCTGCCCAAGTGGCAGCCTGATCCAGGAATCAAAGCGAGTGGCAACCAACACGAATCAGCTGGCCAAAAGCGGCAAGTTCGGCGACCTGCAAAGACGGGTCGTGTTCTTGTTGTTGGCGCTGGTCGTCTACCGTATCGGCACGCACATTCCTGTGCCTGGCATTGACTCGGCAGCATTTGCTCAGTTCTTCAAAAGTCAGAGCGGCGGCATTCTGGGCATGTTCAGCATGTTCAGTGGTGGTGCGCTCAGCCGGTTCAGCGTGTTTGCCCTGGGCATCATGCCGTACATCAGCGCGTCGATCATCATGCAACTGATGAGCTACGTGGTGCCTTCGCTGGAAGCCATCAAGAAAGAAGGCGAAGCTGGGAAACGGAAGATCACGCAGTACACGCGGTACGGCACGCTGGGTCTGGCGATTTTCCAAAGTCTGACCATTGCTGTGGCTCTGGAAAGTTCGCAGGGCTTGGTGATGTCGCCCGGTATGGGTTTTCGCATGACAACGGTGGTCAGTCTGGTGGCTGGCACGATGTTCCTGATGTGGTTGGGTGAGCAGATCACCGAGCGTGGTTTGGGTAACGGTATTTCGATTTTGATTTTCGGTGGCATCGTGGCGGGTTTGCCGAATGCCATCGCGGGCTTGTTCGAGTTGGTGCGTACCGGTGCGATGAATCCGGTGGCTTGTTTGTTCATCATCGCTGTGATCGGCTTCGTTACCTTTGCGGTGGTGTTCGTCGAGCGCGGCCAGCGCAAGATTTTGGTGAATTACGCCAAGCGCCAGGTTGGCAACAAGGTTTACGGCGGTCAGTCTTCGCACTTGCCGTTGAAGTTGAACATGTCGGGTGTGATACCGCCGATTTTCGCCAGCTCGATCATTCTGTTGCCGGCAACGGTGGTAGGTTGGTTCGCTACGGGTGAAGGCCTACGTTGGCTGAAGGACTTGGCTGCCGGCTTGTCGCCTGGGCAACCGGTCTATGTGTTGCTATACGCGTCGATGATTGTGTTTTTCTGCTTCTTCTATACGGCGCTGGTTTTCAACAGCCGAGAGACGGCAGACAACTTGAAGAAGAGTGGTGCGTTCATTCCGGGCATACGTCCGGGGGATCAAACTGCAAAGCATATAGATCGAATCTTGGGTCGTTTGACTTTGGCTGGTGCCATTTACATCACCGGTGTTTGTCTGCTGCCTGAGTTCCTGGTCCTGAAGTACAACGTGCCTTTCTATTTCGGCGGCACGTCCTTGTTGATCATCGTGGTTGTCACGATGGACTTCTGGGCGCAGGTTCAAAGTTACGTGATGAGCCAACAGTACGAATCGCTCCTCAAGAAGGCCAACTTCAAGACGAGCTGATATGTCCAAAGACGATGCCATCCAGATGCAGGGCGAGATTCTTGAGAATCTCCCCAATGCCACCTTCCGGGTCAAACTGGAAAATGGGCACGTGGTTCTCGGTCACATCTCAGGCAAGATGCGCATGCATTACATCCGCATTCTGCCTGGCGATAAAGTGACCGTGGAACTTACACCCTACGATTTGAGTCGTGCGCGGATTGTTTTCCGCGCCAAATAAGGTCAATCGGAGAAGACCATGAAAGTCGCCGCTTCCGTCAAGAAGATGTGCCGCAATTGCAAGATCGTGCGCCGCAAGGGCGTGGTCCGCGTGATTTGCACCGACCCGCGTCACAAGCAGCGTCAAGGCTGATTTAAGGAACAACATGGCACGCATTGCCGGCATCAACATTCCGCCGCACAAGCACGCGGAAATCGGTCTGACTTCTATTTACGGCATCGGCCGCACCACTGCGCAGAAAATCTGCGAAGTGGCCGGCATCCCGTTCTCGAAGAAGATCAAGGATCTGTCCGACACTGATCTGGAAAAGATCCGTGAGGAAATTGGTCGCATGACGATCGAGGGCGACCTGCGTCGCGAACTCTCGATCAGCATCAAGCGACTGATGGACCTGGGCTGCTACCGTGGCTTCCGCCACCGTCGCGGTCTGCCGGTTCGCGGCCAGCGCACACGCACCAATGCCCGCACCCGCAAGGGTCCGCGCAAGGGAGCAGCTGCGTTGAAGAAATAAGCCGCTGCAGCAACACTGAAAGAGTCAAGACATGGCCAAGGCACCCGTCAATACCGCTGCGCGCCGCGTAAGCAAGAAAGTCCGCAAGAATGTGGCGGACGGCATCGCGCACGTGCATGCGTCGTTCAACAACACCATCATCACGATCACCGATCGTCAGGGTGGCGCTCTCGCCTGGGCTTCCAGTGGCGGTCAGGGCTTCAAGGGCTCGCGCAAGAGCACTCCCTTCGCTGCGCAGGTCGCAGCTGAAGTGGCCGGCCGCGCTGCCCAAGAGCAGGGCATCAAGAATCTGGACGTGCGGATCAAGGGCCCTGGCCCTGGCCGTGAGTCGAGCGTGCGTGCTCTGGCTTCGCTGGGCATACGCATCAATTCGATCAGCGACGTGACGCCGGTGCCGCACAACGGCTGCCGTCCGCAGAAGCGCCGCCGCATCTAAGCGCAGCGTGGTTGGGTCGCAAGCGTCGTTTCGCCGCTGTGGCTAGAATCAAAAGTCACCCGAAGCCGGCAAGCCTTCACGCGAGCCGGCTGTTTTCCTGAAAGCGGTTCGTTCGCGAACTGCGCCTTCAAGCCCACCGTCCGTGCATCACGATTTTTCGTTGCCGGACTCGCGCGGGCGGTCTGCAAACAGACTCGCTGCCGCGTCAGATCATTCCTAAAGGACAAGCAAGTGGCACGTTACCTCGGCCCCAAGGCCAAACTTTCCCGCCGTGAAGGCACCGACCTGTTCCTCAAGAGCGCACGTCGCTCTATCAGCGACAAGGCGAAGTTCGACAGCAAGCCCGGTCAGCATGGTCGCACCAGTGGTTCGCGGACCTCTGACTATGGCATGCAGCTGCGCGAGAAGCAGAAGGTCAAGCGCATGTACGGTGTGCTGGAGCGCCAATTCCGTCGCTACTTCGCTGAAGCCGAGCGCCGCAAGGGCAATACCGGTGCGAACTTGCTGGCACTGTTGGAATCGCGCCTGGACAACGTTGTCTACCGCATGGGTTTTGGTTCGACCCGCGCTGAAGCGCGTCAGTTGGTGTCGCACAAGGCACTGATGGTCAACGGTATCGTGGTGAACATCCCCTCGTACCAAGTCAAGGCCGGTGACACCATCAGCATGCGCGACAAGTCGAAGGCGCAGTTGCGCGTGACTGAAGCGCTGAAGCTGGCCCAGTCCATCGGCCTGGCCGATTGGGTGTCGGTGGACGGCACCAAGATGGAAGGAACCTTCAAGAAGGTTCCTGATCGTGATCAGCACGGTGCCGAAATCAAGGAAGCGCTGATCGTTGAGTTGTATTCACGTTAATTCAAGATGAATTTCAGGCGGCGGGCCTTCGGGGCTGCTGCCTGTTTTCGGTTGTGCTTCGCATGTCGGGTGCGGAGCGACCACAGACTGACCCGGCGCGGTCCATCAGCCTTATCGGTGTAACGAGCCGAGGGTCTTGACAGGAACTAAAGAACACATGCAAACCACACTTCTGAAGCCCAAGGCCATCCAGGTCGAGCCGCTCGGCGGCAATCGCGCCAAAGCCACCCTCGAGCCTTTCGAGCGCGGTTACGGCCACACCCTCGGCAATGCACTGCGTCGCGTGCTGCTGTCGTCGATGGTGGGCTATGCGCCGACCGAAGTGACCATCGCTGGCGTGCTCCACGAGTATTCGGCGATCGACGGCGTGCAGGAAGATGTCGTCCACATCATGCTGAACCTGAAGGGCGTTGTTTTCCGCCTGCACAACCGCGACGAAGTGACGCTGGTTTTGCGCAAGGAAGGCGAGGGCGCCGTGACGGCTGCCGACATCCAGACGCCGCATGACGTGGAAATCATCAACCCTGAGCATGTCATCGCGCACCTGTCGCATGGTGGCAAGCTCGACATGCAGATCAAGGTCGAAAAGGGCCGCGGCTACGTGCCGGGCAACCTGCGCCGCTACGGCGACGAGCCGACCAAGAGCATCGGCCGCATCGTGTTGGACGCTTCTTTCTCGCCCGTCCGCCGTGTCAGCTACGCTGTCGAAAACGCCCGCGTCGAGCAGCGTACCGACCTGGACAAGCTGGTGATGGAGATCGAGACCAACGGTTCCATCCCGCCGGAAGAAGCCATCCGCCAGAGTGCTCGCATTCTGGTCGAGCAGCTGGCCTTCTTCGCCCAGATCGATCCGAGCCCGCTGGACAGCATGGTGGCGCAGGTGTCGCGTCCGACGCCGTTCGACCCGATCTTGCTGCGACCGGTCGACGAACTCGAATTGACCGTGCGTTCGGCCAATTGCCTGAAGGCCGAAAACATTTACTACATTGGTGATCTGATTCAGCGCACGGAAACGGAACTGCTGAAGACGCCGAATCTGGGCCGCAAGAGCCTGAACGAAATCAAGGAAGTGCTGGCTTCGCGTGGTCTCACGCTCGGCGCACGACTTGAGAACTGGCCCCCGCAGGGCCTCGACAAGCGCTAATTCGCGCTTTAATTCGCATTCGTCACGTGCAACCCCCGGTACCTGATCCGGCCGGGGTTCAATAAAGATAGGAAAGCACCATGCGCCACCGTAACGGCCCCCGCAAGCTGAATCGCACCACCTCGCACCGCCTGGCGATGCTGAGGAATATGTGCAATTCGATGATCATGCACGAGGCCATCAAGACCACCCTGCCGAAAGCCAAAGAGCTGCGCCGGGTCGTTGAGCCTTTGATCACCTTGGGCAAAGAGCCGACCCTGGCCAATCGCCGCCTCGCCTTCAACCGCACCCGTGACCGTGACGTGGTGGCCAAGCTCTTCAATGTGCTGGGCCCGCGTTACAACGCGCGTCCGGGTGGCTACACGCGCATCCTGAAGATGGGTTTCCGTGTAGGCGACAACGCGCCGATGGCTTTCGTCGAATTGGTCGATCGTCCTGACGTCGCTGCTGAAGCGGTCGTCGAAGAAAAAGCAGAATAAGCTACATGATCCCGCAAGGGATCATGTATACTTTGAAATCCAGTCGCGGGGTGGAGCAGCCTGGTAGCTCGTTGGGCTCATAACCCAAAGGTCGCAGGTTCAAATCCTGCCCCCGCAACC